>CBJNAT010000423.1:0-3897 GCA_966434585.1 uncultured Gammaproteobacteria bacterium
GCGGCCTGGGCAGCTGCCGCGTGAAATCTACCAGTATCTGAATCCGCGCAAGCGCGTCGCGTACTACTTCGATCCACAGCCGCAACCAGGGACAGAGCAGTGAACGCGCGACCGCCCATCGAGTCGATCCTCGAGCTCTTCGAGCAATACCACGAGGCGTTGCTGTGGGTCGACGTGCGCTCGTTGCTGGTGGTTCATGGGAATGCCGCCGCCCGCAAGCATCTTGGATACGACCTTCCGAAACTGCAGACGTGCTCCATCACCGAGATCGAGAACTCGATCGAAGACGTGTTCTTCTGGAGCGAGGTGCAAGCGGGGCACTGTGCACCCTACCAGGGCGTGCGGGGCTACTACCGTCGCGCGGATGGCTCTATTTTTCAGGTGGAGAAGAGCCTGACGAAGATCGAGTCCGCGACGGTGCCGCTTCTGATGATTTCATTCTATGACGCCGCGCCGGAGCGTGTGCTCGAGGACAATCTGGCGCGTTCGACGTCTCTGCTTGCCGCAACGCTGGAAGCGACGGCGGACGGCATACTCGTGACGGATCTGGCGGGTGGCATCTGCAACATGAATCGCCTTTTCGCTCAGATGTGGCGGCTGCCGAAGCATGTCCTGGAAGCGGGGATCGACGCGGATGTGTTCGCGTACATGCGAGCGCAGCTGGCCGACTCGGAGGGCTATGAACAGCGACTCGCGGACGCGATCGAGCTCGCTGGCGATCCGATCTTCGACGAGATTCCGTTGCACGATGGCCGCTGCCTCGAACGTCACATCACGCCGCTGCACATCAGCAATCAACTGCACGGCCATGTTTTCAGCTTCCGGGACATCACGGAGCGCAAGCGAGCCGAGCATGAGCAGAAGAAGTACGAACAGCAGCTGCGCGATCAGAATGAGGAGCTGGAGAAAGCCAACCGCGTGAAATCCGCGTTCCTCGCGAACATGAGCCATGAGATCCGTACGCCGATGCACGCCGTGATCAGCCTCTCGCGCTTGTGTCTCAACACATCGCTCGATGCCCAGCAACGCGATTACATCGAGAAGGTTTACGGCGCATCGAAATCGCTCCTGCGCATCATCGATGACATCCTCGACTTCTCGAAGCTCGAGTCCGGTAAGGTGAAGATCGAAGCGATCCCTTTCCGCGTGAGTCAAGTGTTCGAGAATTTGCAGAACCTCATGCTGCCTGCGGCGCAAGAGCGTGGGCTTTCGCTCGGTCTGCGTGTCGAAGCGGATCCCGCACTCGTCTTGCTCGGCGATCCGCTACGGTTGAGTCAGGTGCTGCTCAATTTGGTGAGCAATGCTGTCAAGTTCACGGAGCGCGGCGCCGTCGAAGTCTGCGCACGGGCGAAGGGTACGAGCGAGACGGTCGTTGAGATGGAGTTCAGCGTGCGTGACTCCGGTATAGGCCTGTCGCCTGAGCAGCTGAGCGGCCTCTTCCAGTCCTTCTCGCAAGCCGATGCCTCGACAACGCGTAAATACGGCGGCACTGGGCTCGGACTTGCAATCAGCAAACAATTCGTCGAACTGATGGGCGGCTCGATCGACGTGCAGAGCGCGTTGGGTCATGGCAGCACGTTCACTTTCACCGTGCCGCTGCTGCGGACACAACTGCCCGTTTGCGAGCAGCTAAGCGATGGCGGGTGTGCCGACACGCAGCGGCTTCACACGGCGCGAGTGCTCGTCGTTGAGGACAACAAGGTCAATCAACAGATCGCGCGCGAGATGCTCGCGCGCGCGGGTATGACGGTTGTCATCGCCGGGAATGGTCTCGAGGCGCTCGAGATCCTCGAGCACGAAACGTTCGATGTCGTGCTGATGGATGTGCAAATGCCGGTGCTCGACGGCCTCGAAACCACGCGCGCGATTCGGCATCGCCTGCGGCTCACCGCGCTGCCGATCATCGCGATGACGGCTAATGCGATGTCGGGCGACCGCGATCGTTGTCTCGCAGCAGGGATGGACGACTATCTGCCAAAACCGATCGAGGCCGAGGCGTTGTTTGCAGCGCTGTCCAAATGGATCGGCGCGCGCGTCGGCACGGGGACAACTGCCCATCGGGTGACGGTGAGTGCAGAGTCGCTGCCGGCCGCCTTACCTGGGTTCGATCTGCAAGTTGCACTCAAGAATACCGACAACGACCCCGCATTCCTGCGCGAGCTGCTGCACGAGTTCGCGGCCGGTCATCGCGACGATGGCGCCCGGATTCGTGCGTGTCTCGACCATCCCGATCAGCAGGAGGCGCGTCGCCTGACTCACACGCTCAAAGGCATTGCCGCCACGTTCGGCGCTCATCGGTTGCACGCGGCCGCCGCGGCGATGGATACGCAGCTGCGCGGCACACAGAGCTCGGACTGCACCGCCTCGCTGCCGGAGCTCACGCTCGCCTTGGACGAAGTGCTCGCCGCGATCGACGCGTTGGAAACCGGCGCAGGTCGAGCGGCGGTCGCATAGCCCGCTGCGCAGAGTTTCAGGAGACCTGTGCGCCGCCACTGCTCGCGGCAACCGGCGGTTCGCCGTAGAAAGTCGTGCGTTGTCGCGGCACCCGGCGCAACGAGTGAATGAGCGCCTGCATTCGTTGTGCATCCATTTCCTGCCCGTTCACGCCGCCGGCAGCTCGCGTAATTGATTCGTTCATCAACGTGCCGCCCACATCGTTGGCGCCTGCTTGCAAACAGAACGCAGCGCCTTCCGGCCCCATCTTCACCCAAGAGACCTGCACGTTCGTGATCACTGGATGTAGCACGAGCCTCGCGATTGCATGCATCAGCACGGCTTCGCGGAACGTGGGTCCGGAGCGCGCAAGCCCCTTGCGCCACATTGGCGCTTCCATGTGCACGAAGGGCAGGGGCACGAATTCGGTGAATCCGTTCGTCTCCTGCTGCAGCGTGCGGATTGCAAGCAGGTGGCGGGCCCAATGTCGATACTCATCGGCATGGCCGAACATGATCGTCGCGGTACTGCGCAGGCCCACACTGTGTGCGGCGCGCATCACCTCGAGCCACTGTTGCGTGTTGATCTTGTCGGCGCAGATGCGCGCGCGTACTTCATCGTCGAGTATTTCAGCCGCCGTTCCCGGCAGGCTCGATAAGCCGGCGTTCTTCAGTCGCGCAAGATAGTCGCGCAGAGTCAGTCCGAGTGTCGCAGCGCCATGTGTGACCTCGAGCGGCGAGAAGGCATGGACGTGCATGTCCGGCACAGCATCTTTCACCGCTCGGACGATGGCGAGATAAGTCTCGCCGGTGTACGAAGGATGGATGCCGCCCTGCAGGCACACTTCGGTTGCGCCTGTCGCGCGGGCTTCGATCGTGCGGCGTGCAATCTCCTCCAAGTCGAGGTTGTATGCAGGCCCGCGCAGGTCACGACTGCTACGACCTTTCGAGAACGCACAGAAGCCGCATTTGAAAGTGCAAATGTTGGTGTAGTTGATGTTGCGGTTGACCACGTAGCTCACCACGTCGCCGTTGACGTCATGCCGCAATCTGTCGGCCGCCGTGAGCACCGCATTCAACTCTTCCCCACGCGCGGCGAACAAGGACACGACCTCTTGCTCGCTCAAACCATCGCCTCGCATTGCCCGATGCAACACGCGCACGCTGGACAGTGACGAGATGCGTGCCGTCGGGATCGGCATGAGCCAGTCGTAGGCCTGCACGGGTACACCATCGCCGCGGCCCGCGAACCAGTCATCGACATAGGCGAGGCCCGCTGCATCGCTGCGCCGACGCACTGCGCCGCTCAGCCCGGGATCGACCCAGCGATCGACGTCGAGCGCAAATCGCGGGCCGATCGCGAGACGTTCGACGAGCTCGCGGTTCGCCGCGCTCGTCTCGGCGCGTAGGCGATCCAAATGCGGCCACGGCGCTTCCGGATTCACATGATCCGGTGTCACTGGCG
>CBJNAT010000424.1:0-3882 GCA_966434585.1 uncultured Gammaproteobacteria bacterium
GCCGAGGCCGGCTACCCCAACGGCGTGGACCTGACCTACGCCGGCCAGAACTCGTCCAGGTGGAAGGCCATGTACGAGGCCCTGCGGGTGTCGCTGGAGCGGGCCGGGATCACCCTGGATCCGAAATTCTACGAGGGCGAGGAGGTGTACAGCCGGTCGCTGAGGGGAAACGGCGGAGCGCACGCGTCCATCACGATCAGTGCCGCTATCGTCGGATCGCGTGTTCCACTTACGAAATGCGCCGGCGTGCGACAGCCCTCGTACCGTTCACACACAACAGCATGCAGGAGAGTTCATGGCCATTTCCTTGTACGACGCTACCGTACCTACGTTCATTCAAATCGTAGGCGCGGCGCAGGGCTTTCTTGCGAAGACCGCGAAGCACTGCGCCGAGCACGGCATCAATGCCGATGAGCTGGTGGAAGCGAGGCTCATCGCCGATATGCTGCCGCTGCGCTTCCAAGTGGCCTCGATCGCCAAGCATTCGGCAAACGCCATCGAAGATGCGAAGAAGGGCACGGCCACCGTGCCTGGCCAGCTTGCGACCACGAACTTCGCAGGCCTGCAACAAGAGCTTGCACAAACCGCCGCGCAGCTCGCCAAGTACACGCGTGAGGAGATCGATTCGGTGCAAGGTCGCGACGTGGTATTCAAACTTCCCAGCATGTCCCTTCCATTCACGGCTGAGAACTACTTGCTGTCGTTCGCGCTACCCAACTTTCTGTTCCACAGCGCGACCGCGTACGACATCCTGCGCATGAAAGGGATCCCGTTGGGCAAGCGCGACTTTCTGGGTGCGCTACGCATCAAACAGTGAGTTCGCGCAGCGAGCCCGCTGCACTCGACCCGCGCCGCCGCTTGATTTCCATCTTCGGCGGCTCGGTCGGCAATCTCGTCGAGTGGTATGACTGGTACGCCTACGCGGCCTTTTCGCTGTACTTCGCCAAAGCCTTCTTCCCGCCCGCGAGCCCGACAGCGCAGCTGTTGAACGCAGCCGCCATCTTCGCGATTGGCTTCCTCGTGCGGCCGTTGGGTGGCTGGGTCATGGGCCGGTATGCCGACCGCCATGGACGCAAGGCGGCCCTGCTCTTGTCGATGCTGTTGATGTGCTTCGGCTCGCTGCTAATCGCATGCACGCCCAGCTATGACCGCATCGGTGTGTGGGCGCCCGTGCTGCTCGTGCTCGCGCGGCTGCTGCAAGGGTTCAGCGTCGGCGGGGAATACGGCACCAGTGCGACGTACCTGAGTGAAGTCGCAACCCGCGAGCATCGTGGTTTCTATTCGAGCTTTCAGTACGTCACGTTGATCATGGGCCAGCTCTTGGCGGTGGGCGTGCTGCTGCTGTTGCAGTTCGTCGTGCTCACGCCGGAGGAGTTGGAGGCGTGGGGCTGGCGCATTCCCTTCGT
The DNA here is from genome assembly GCA_966434585.1 of uncultured Gammaproteobacteria bacterium. Lineage (GTDB taxonomy): Bacteria > Pseudomonadota > Gammaproteobacteria > Steroidobacterales > Steroidobacteraceae > DATELY01. The sequence goes on from CBJNAT010000424.1 coordinate 1,407, forward strand.
GATCGGTGCGTTGTGTGCGGTCGTTGCGCTCTACCTTCGTCGCAACATCAGCGAGACGGAGGCCTTCACGAAAGCGAATGCTCAATCCGCGCAGGCAGGACATCTGCAGCTCTTGCTGCGCCATCCGCGCGAGCTGCTCGTGGTCGTGGGGCTCACCCTGGGCGGCACGGTCGCGTTCTACACATACACGACGTACATGCAGAAATTCCTGGTGAACACGGTGGGCCTCACGAAGCCGGAATCGACCGTACTCTCCGCGGCATCGCTGTTCGTCTTCATGTTGCTGCAGCCGCTCTGCGGTGCGTTATCCGATCGCATCGGTCGGCGCCCGTTGCTAATCGGCTTTGGCGTGTTCGGCACACTGGGCACCATGCCGCTGATGACGATGCTCGCGAACACCCGTGACGCGGTGACGGCATTCCTGCTGATCACGGCCGCGCTCGTGGTCGTTTCCGGTTACACGTCGATCAATGCCGTCGTCAAAGCCGAGCTGTTTCCCGCAGAGATTCGGGCGCTCGGGGTGGGTCTGCCGTATGCCATCACCGTTTCGCTCTTCGGTGGCACCGCGGAGTACATCGCGCTGTGGTGCAAGTCGATCGGCCGCGAGCACTGGTTCTACGGCTACGTCACTGCCTGCATTGCCTGTTCGCTGCTGGTGTACTCGAACATGCGGGAGACGCAGCGCGAGTCGCGGATCGAAATGGGCTGATTCATTGGGCTTGGGGCGTGGGGCGTGGGCCAGAGAAGCAGGTAACGCCGTTCTTGCCCAGGTCCCAGGCCCCAGGCCCGTTGGAACCTCAGCCCAGGGCTGGTACGTTGGAGCACGTGTGTCTGGAGAGTGCTCGATGTTCTGGTTTGTCATCAGGGATGCCGCAGGCGAGATCTTGGAGGTCACTCGCTGCTCGGACGAGGCGAGCGCGCAGGAAGAGCGCATGCAGAAAGCCGTCAAGGCCTGGCAAGACAGGGGCGATCAGGCCGTGCAGCTCGATCACCTCAAGTACCGGATGACTTCGTTCGACGGCAACGTGCGCGTGCTGTCGATAGAGCCGGACTCGCCCGAACTGCGTTAGCGCCAATCGCCCCGCAATTCGAGAACCCGCTCACGCAAGGCATCGAGCGTCGCGTCTCGAGGCGCGATCGCAGCCCCCGCCGCCAGTCGCACCTTCGCCCAGAATCGTCGCGGATAGCGCCGCCACAGCTCGCGATACTTTCGCGAGAACATCGAGTCCCACAGGCCCGACAATGCCAGTGGAATCACCGGCACGGGCGTCTCTTCGAGAATGCGCAACACGCCGTGCCGAAACTCGGCAATTTCGCCATCCGCCGTGAGTCGGCCTTCCGGGAAGATGCACACCAGATGTCCGGCGCGCAGTTCCTCCGCCACTATCTGAAAGGCGCGCTCGTAGACTTCCCGGTTCTGCTTCGCGGGGGCAACTGGAATGGCCTTCATGCCCCGGAAGATCGTGCTCAGCACGGGAATCTCGAAGATGGTGCTCTCCATGATGAAGCGGATGGGGCGACGGCACGCGGCCGAGATGACCAGTGCATCGGCGAAGCCTACGTGATTGCAGATGAGCAGTGCCGGGCCTTTCTCCGGAATGTGCTCGAGATCGCGGGTGTGTAAGCGGTAGATGAACGTGACCAGGAGCCATGCGAGAAAGCGCAGCAGGAACTCCGGCACGAGGCTGTAGATGTAGATAGCCACGACCGCATTGAGGATGCCGGTGACCAGGAGCAGCTGTGGGATGGTCATGCCGGACTGCAGCGCCACTGCCCCGAATGCCGCAGCCGCCACCATGAACAGCGCATTCAGGATGCTGTTCGCGCCGATCACCCGCGACAGCACCTCCCGCTGCGCACGCTGCTGCACGAGGGCGTGCAGCGGCACGATGAAGAAGCCGCCGAAGAGCCCGATGAGGGCCAGGTCCGCGAGCACACGCGGGGTGCCGGGTCGCTGTAGGAACTCGCTCGCACTGAGCGATCCGCCGGCGACGCCGTGCGGTGTCGCAAAGAACAAATCGATCGCGAACAGCGTGAGCCCGATGGAGCCGAACGGCACGAGCCCGATCTCGACTTTGTGCCCCGACAGTCGTTCGCACAGCAACGAACCGAGCCCGATCCCGGCAGAGAACACGACGAGCAACACCGTAACGACCTGCTCGCTGCCGCCGAGGTGCAGCTTCGCGTACAGCGGCAACTGGGCCAGCACCAGCGCGCCATAGAACCAGAACCACGAGATTCCGAGGATCGACTGGAATACGGCGCGCGAGCTGTGTGCTGCGCGCAGGTTGTCCCATGTGGAGGTCCACGGACGCCAATCGATGCGCAACGTCGGCGCGGCGGGTGCTAGCCGCGGAATGACGAAGCTGGCCGCACAGCCGAGTACGGCGGTCCACAGCAACATGATCTGAATCGTCCGCAGATCGTTACCGGCCGCGAGCACGCCTGCGACGAGCGTACCCAGCAAAATCGCGAG
>CBJNAT010000425.1:0-3881 GCA_966434585.1 uncultured Gammaproteobacteria bacterium
CTCATCGAGGCGCTGGCGCTCTATCTCGAGATCAAGGCGCATCCGAACCGGGACGGGGTGCCGCGGGTCAAAATTCTCGCGGGGAAGGCGGCAGCGAGCTATCAACAGGCGAAGCTGGTCATCAAGCTCGCCAATGACATCGCAGAGCTCGTCAACAATGATCCGGCGGTGCGCGGCCTGCTCAAGGTCGTCTTCCTGCCGGACTACAATGTGAGCCTCGCCGAGGCCATCATCCCCGCCGCCGATCTGTCCGAGCAGATCTCCACCGCCGGGATGGAGGCTTCGGGCACCGGCAACATGAAGCTCGCGCTCAATGGCGCGCTCACCATCGGCACGCTGGACGGCGCCAACATCGAAATCCGCGATGCCGTCGGTCCGGAGAACATCTTCATCTTCGGCCTGACCGCTCCTGAGGTACTCGAGCGCCGCGCGAGCGGCTACGTGCCGGCGGAGATCGTGCGCAACAACGCCGAACTGCGCCTCGCGCTGGAAGTGATCGACTCGGGTCACTTCATGGGCAACAACATCTACGACGCGAAGATGGTGATCGAGCGCGTACTGAGCGACGGCGAACACTTCCTCGTGCTCGCGGATTTCGACTCCTATCTGGCGGCTCAGGCACAGGTCGATACGTTGTACCGCGACCAGGACGCCTGGACACGCAAGGCGATCATCAACTCGCTGAGCATGGGTCCCTTCTCGAGCGACCGCAGCATTCGCGAATACGCCGACAACATCTGGGCCATCAAGCCCGTGCTCTGATCATGGCGGACACGATGAGCGCGCCAGGGCTGTCCGTCGACGAATCCATTCAGCTGCTTCTAGGGGAGCCTGCTCCGCTAGGGGCCACCCTGACCGGGGAAGGCGTGAACTTCGCCGTTTACGCGAGCGAAGCCGATGCCGTCGAGCTCTGTCTATTCGATCCAAGCGGGCAACGCGAGTTGCACCGCGTGCGACTGCCCGGACATACCAACTTCGTATGGCATGGTCTCCTGCCAGCGCCATTGGGTAGCGCGGGCCTCGTCTATGGCTATCGCGTGTACGGCCGGTATGAACCTGCGCAGGGGCTGCGCCATCATCCGAGCAAGTTATTGATCGATCCTTATGCGCGTGCCCTGGCGGGGCGCTTCACCTGGCACGATGCACTGAACTTGGAGCAGGTGAACGCCTCTGCCCCCGACGAGCGCGACAGCGCCGACTACAACTACAAATCGCGCGTGATCGATCCGACGTTCGATTGGAGCGGCGATTACTCACCTGCGATCCCATGGCGTGACACGATCGTCTACGAGCTGCACGTGAAGGGCTTCACGCGCCTGCATCCGGATGTGCCCGAGGAGCTGCGCGGCACGTATCTCGGCCTCGCGCACCCGGCTGTCATCGATTATCTGCGCAAGCTGGGCATCACCGCCGTCGAGCTGTTACCCGTGCAGGCATTCGTACCGGAGCGCTTCCTGGTCGAAAAAGGCCTCACGAACTACTGGGGCTACAACTCTGTGAACTGGTTCGCGCCGGCAGCCCAGTATGCAGTGAAGGACCCGGTCGTCGAGTTCAAGACGATGGTGAAGGCGCTGCACGCCGCGGGCATCGAGGTCATTCTCGATGTAGTGTTCAACCATACGGCCGAGGGCAACGAGTTCGGACCGACGTTGAGTTGGCGCGGTTTCGACAATCGCGCGTACTACAAGCTCGAACACGACAATCCTCGTCGTTACCAGAACCGCACCGGCTGCGGAAACACCATCTCCGTTGCGAGCGCTGCGGCGCGCCGGCTCATCGTCGATTGCCTGCGCTACTGGGTCGAGGAAATGCACGTCGATGGCTTCCGTTTCGATCTCGCAGCGGTGCTCGGCCGCGACGACGGCCGCTTTCAGCGCGACAGCCGCTTCTTTCAGGACATCGCGGCGGAGCGTCCCCTGCGTTACACCAAATTACTCGCGGAGCCGTGGGACATCGGCTTCGAGGGTTATCAACTCGGGCGCTTTCCGCCAGCCTGGTCCGAATGGAACGACCTCTATCGAGACACCATGCGTGCGTTCTGGCGGGGCAATCCCGGCATCCGCGGCAACTTCGCGGAACGGTTCGCGGGCTCGAGCGATCTGTTTCGTGCGAGCGGTCGCCGACCGACTGCAAGCTTGAACTACGTCGCCTGTCACGACGGCTTTACCCTCTACGACACGACCGCATACAACGAGAAGCACAACGAGGCGAATCTCGAAGACAATCGCGACGGCCACAACCACAACCTGAGCTACAACTACGGGGTCGAAGGCCCAACGCAAGACGAGCGCATCCGCGATTTACGGCTGCGGCACGTGCGGAACATGCTGGCCACGCTAGTGCTGTCGCAAGGCGTGCCGATGCTACAGGCCGGCGATGAATTCGCACGCACGCAGCGGGGCAACAACAATGCCTACTGCCAGGACAACGAGATCGCATGGATCGACTGGAGCTGCGCGGGTGAGCACGCCGATCTCGTCGAATTCGTGCGCAAGCTCGTTGACTTGCGCAAGCAAGCGCCCGGCCTGCGTCGCGATACATTCCTCAAAGGCGCGCGACAGGCCGATCGCGAACACAAGGACGTGAGCTGGCGACATCCGGAAGGTCACGAGTTTATGGCCTCCGACTGGCACGAGGCAGATGCGCGTAGCCTGGGCGTCTTGTTCGGCCACGCGTTCGTCGATGCGCGCGACGGTTCCGCCGGCAACGTGTTCCTGCTCTGCAATGCCAGCGATCTCGCGGCCAATTTCAAGCTTCCACCCACACATGCGCAAGAACCATGGCGAGTCGTGTTCGACACGGCGCAGCTGCATGCACTCAACAATCCCTCTCTCGCCAGCGGCGAACATTGCATCGTCGCGGCGCGTTCTTGTGTGCTGCTCGCCGATGGCGACATACCCACCAGTTTGTTGCCCCGAGCTGCCGGGCCAGCACCCGTCTAAGCAACTCGAATCCTTATGGCTCCCATCAATGCGCAACGAATCGACCAGCTCGCGCAGCAGCGCGGCATCGGCCCCGCGTTCTACGACTATCGTGGCGAGCGGCATGTCATCTCGAGCAAGTCGAAAGTGGCACTCCTCGAAGCGATGGGCGTCGCGATCGCGACGGCCACCAAGGACGATGGGAAGACAGCAGAGGCATTGCTCGAACCTGTGTACGTCCTGCACGAGGGCACCACCGCGCGAGTGACGGTTCATGCGAACGATCTGCGTGCCGATGCGCGCATCGATTGGCGGCTGGAGATCGAGCACGGCGAGACGCGCGCAGGATTCATCGCAGCCGGGATGCTGCAAGCTCCGGGTGCCGAGCTTGCCCTGCCGGATCGGTTACCGAGCGGCTATCACACCTTGCATGTGCAATGCGGGCCGCGGCACGCAAGTGCCCAAGTCATCGTCGCTCCGCAGCGGTGCTACGCGCCCTCCATCTTTACGCATGCGCGCGTATGGGGCATTGCCGTACAGCTTTACACGCTGCGCTCGGCACGCAACTGGGGCATGGGTGACTTCGCCGATCTACGCGAGCTGATCGAGCTCGCGGCACCGCTCGGCTGCGCGATCATCGGCGTGAATCCTCTGCACGCACTGATGCCCGCAAATCCCGCACACATCAGCCCATACAGTCCTTCGAGCCGGCAGTTCCTCAATGTGCTCTATATCGCTGTGCCCGATGTTCCGGAGTACGCGCACAGCCCTGCGGCACGAGCCCGTGTTGCGCAGCCCGAGTTCGAGCAGCTGCTCGCGCAATTGCGTGCGACCGCGCGGGTCGATTACGCACGTGTCGCGCAGATCAAGCTCGAGATACTGAGGCTGCTGTACGCAACGTTCAGTGCTCGCCCGAGCGAGGACGCGCGTCGTCGCGCATTCGCCGACTACTGTGCACAG
>CBJNAT010000426.1:0-3880 GCA_966434585.1 uncultured Gammaproteobacteria bacterium
TCCGAAAGACTGTCGTACTCCTTGCCGAAGTCGCTTTGCGTGTTCGTCCAGCGTGCGACCCGCCCATCGAGGCCATCGAAAATCATCGCGACGAAGACAGCCATGCCGGCGCGTGAGAAATTGCCGTCGATCGCCGCAACGATGGCATAGAAGCCGGCAAACAGCGTCCCGGTGGTGAACAGGTTGGGCAGGATATACACGCCTCGACTGCGCTTGGTCTCGCCTTCGGCTGGACTCTCATCGTCGTCCTGAGCGGGTGACTCCGGGCTGCTGAACATGTGGATGGCTGAATGCTCGCGGGATGAGTACTTGAGATGAATCGTCGCGAACCGCTTGGGTTCCGGGCGCCGACGTGCGGCATGATATGCGGGGCACGAGTGACGGGCTACGGGCGATGTGATGACGCAAGGGCTACAGGCTACGGGCTACGGCCAGATAAGGAGCGTCTCTTCATCTGACCGTCGCCCGTAGCCCGTAGCCCGTTGGCCTCACCCGACTGTGACCCGCATCATGGTGGAGCGAACATCCGCGCCCCACGATGCACAACAACGACCCTTTGCGCCTTTGTCATCCATGTACTTGCAAGGAATTGCGAAGAGACCTCATGCCGCGCTACGAGTGCTGTGCAGCTTGGGCTGCGCGCTCGTGCTCGCGTGTGCTCTATCGGGGCAAGCTCGTGCTGGCGCCCAGGAGGACGCAGCGCTCGGTGAACTGCTGAAGGCCGCCATCCAATCGGGCGAGTGCTTCGAGGACAGATTCGATCGAGAAGTGTGGTTCGCGGCCATGGAGCCGCGGCTCAAAACACGCCTGCAAGATTCTTCCGAGCGCGAGGCCATTCTGCATCACGTGCATTGCGAGGCACGCCGGCTGAAGCTGCCACCGAGCTTGGTCATGGCGGTGATCGACGTAGAAAGCCGTTTCGATCGCTGGGCAGTCTCGTACGCGGGCGCGGTGGGACTCATGCAGGTGATGCCGTTCTGGCCCCGAAAACTCGGCATGACGAACGCCGAACTCGTGCGCATCCCACAGAACATCCGCATGGGCTGCACGATTCTCAAGTACTACCTCGATGTCGAGAAGGGCAACTACACCCGGGCACTCTCCCGGTACAACGGCAGTCTCGGCAAGCGGACGTATTCGGACGCGGTGCTGACGCGACTGTCGTCGCGGTGGCGGTACGACTGAGGTGCAGTCTGCTAGTCGGCTAGTCTGCTAGCCAGAGGTGTGCGGCTCTATTCTGGCTAGCCGACTAGCTGACTAGCCGACATGCCTCTCACCTCGTCCCAAACCCCACCGGCACATCCCCAAGCGCTTCAGGATCCACTTCCTCCACCGCCACCTCCGTGACCTGCGACGTGGCCGAGCCGATCCAGAGCCACTCGATCAGCGCCTGCACGCGCTCGGGCGAGCCCACCGCCAGGACTTCGACACGTCCATCCTGGAGATTGCGAGCGTAGCCCGCGATGCCGAGCTCGGTGGCCTTCTGACGCGTGGTGGCGCGATAGAACACGCCCTGCACGCGACCGCTGACGTAGCAACGGCGCGCATGCACGAACGTGCCCGACGGGGGGACCATTGAGGGGATCAGCCGCTGTGTTCGGCTGCCTGAGCTTGTACGACGCGCAGCGCTTCGGCTGCTTTCTCGCGCGCGGCCAGAGCATCGCGACGGGCGCCGCGATATTCGCCTCGCTGCAGCTGAATTTCGGCTTGGCCCAGCAGGCGCTCGGCTTCGCTGAGCGATGTATTGGAGTCGGCGCGCACGCCGGCATCGTACGCGGCACGAATCACCTGCCGCGCATTGCTCATCTCCTGCACCGGGGGCCCGGCAGTGCAAGCAGCAACGAGCGCCAGCAGGATCGCGAGCGGCAACTGCAATGTGCGTCGGAAGATCACATCGGCCATCGGTATGCGCAGTGCTCTTCTTTGAGTGGCGGCAAGCGAAGTGGCTCGAGCGCCGACCCTTCGATCCCTTCGCGCCGACGCTGGCGTCACTTAGCTAGTATGCGCATCGAACCTAACAACCGCGCGCGCCGTGCGTCAAGGCAAGTGCTTGCAGGCAAAGGCCTTCTGTTCAATGCGCCGTCGGTTAAGCTTGCCGCCGCTGGCGTTGCATCGATCCCACAGGCAACTACAGTCGACGCGGATTGGCTCGGAGAATGAAGCTCATGATCGAAGTGCTCGTGCTGTATTACTCGCGCAAAGGCAGCACTGCGGAGCTCGCCCGGCAGATCTGTCGAGGGATCGATGCAGTACCCGGCGCGCAGTCGCGTTTGCGCACCGTGCCCCCCGTGAGCGCGGTGGTCGAGGCGCCGGCCTCCGCAGTACCGGAATCCGGTCCGCCCTATGCCACGCACGAAGATTTGCGCGAATGCCGTGGGCTGATCCTGGGCAGCCCCACGCGCTTCGGCAACATGGCCGCCCCACTCAAGCACTTCCTCGACGGCACCAGTGCGCTCTGGCTCGAAGGGGCGCTGGCGGGCAAACCCGCCGCGGTGTTCACCTCGACACAGACCATGCATGGCGGCCAGGAGACGACGCTCGTGAGCATGATGCTGCCGCTGCTTCATCACGGCATGCTCCTCGTCGGCCTACCCTATACAGAACCTGCGTTGTCGCGAACCAGTGGCGGCGGTTCCCCGTATGGCGCAAGTCATGTGGCGGGCGAGGCAACGCGGCCTACGCTCGCCGATGACGAGCGCACATTGGCCCAGCTTCTGGGACGCCGCGTGGCGAGCCTCGCCGTGAAGTTGAGCGACTGATGAAAGCAGGGGTCTTCTCCACGCCAGAGCGCCTCGCGCGACTCGCATTCAAATTGCAGATCGGCCTCACGATCGTCGTTGCCGGCGGGCTCGTGCGCTGGGTGCTCGCCATGCCTTCGGGTGGGCGCATGGTCTCAGCGCTGCTCATGCTCGTACCCGTGCTGCTGCCGCTCAGAGGCATCGTGCGACGCGACCGCAGGACATTCGCGTGGGGCACGCTGTGCCTCGTCCCCTACATCGTCGTCGGCATCACCGAGCTGATTGCGAATCCCGCAGGGCGAGACTGGGCTGCGGGGTGTCTGCTGCTGGCATTCGGCGCGTTCGTCAGCTTGATCGCCTACTTGCGAGTGTCGCGTCCTGTACCTGGCACGTCGGCCTGATCGTTCTGCGCTTCCCAAATTTGTCGGACGAACGGGATGGTGAGCCGCCGCTGGGCTGCAAGTGCTGCTTGATCGAGGCGATCGAGGAAGCCACACAGCGTACCCATGTCGCGCGGCAGTCGTCGCAGCACGTACTGCGCCACTTCGGTGTTGAGCTCCAGTCCACGTAACTCGGCACGCAGCTGCAGCGCGGCCATCTGCTCGACATCGTCGAGCGGCTGCACACGTAATACGAGACCGCCACGAAGCCGGGACGCGAGATCCGCCAACTGGATCGGCAATGCCTGCGGCGCCTGTGAGCTTGCCACCACGTAGCGGCCGCCCTGCTCGTCGAGTTCTTGGTGGAGCGCAAAGAGTCTGCGCTCCCAGCCGGTGTCGCCGAGGACGGACTCGATCTGATCGATGCAGATCCATGTCACGGGTCCTAGCCCGCCGAGCACGCCCGGTCCGCTCGTTACGAGTTCGTCTACGGGTAGATAGACCGCACGCTCGCCGCGATGTGTCGCACGTGCGCAGACCGCCTGCAGCAGATGTGTCTTGCCGACACCTGGCGCGCCGTGCAGCCACACCACTCGCGGTGGCGCACTCGTACGCAACGCCAGCAACGCATCGACGATGGGCTGATTGCGACCGGCGTAGAAACTCGCGAACACGGAGCTGTCGCGCAGCTGCACGCCCAGCGGCAACTGCGCGCTCATGACTTCGGCGGAATCTTCGGGAACGGCAGGCAGATCTTCATCG
>CBJNAT010000427.1:0-3869 GCA_966434585.1 uncultured Gammaproteobacteria bacterium
GGCATCGTCGCCGGCGTCGCAGGCTTCCTGCTCGAGCGCGAATGCAACATCGTCGAGAGCGCGCAATTCTGCGATCCGACGAACATGCGCTTCTTCATGCGCGTCTGCTTCGATGGCACGGCGTTGCGCATCGCAGATCTGCGGCGCGACTTCGGCAGCATGGTCGCCGAGCGGTTCGCCATGCAGTGGCACATGCACGACTGCGCCGTCAAACCGCGGCTGCTGCTCATGGTTTCGAAGTTCGGCCACTGTCTCAACGATCTGCTTTATCGCTGGCGGATCGGCGCGCTGCCGGTCGAGATCCCGGCCATCGTCTCCAATCACCGCGACTTCTATCAGCTCGCCGCGGCGCATGACATTCCGTTTCACCATCTGCCGGTGACGTCCGATACGAAGGCGCGTCAGGAACAGCAGCTGCTGGAGATCGTGCACGAGGAGCGCTGCGATCTCGTGGTGCTCGCACGCTACATGCAGATTCTTTCGCCGCAGCTGTGTGAGGCATTGGCAGGTCGAGCCATCAATATCCACCACTCCTTCTTGCCCAGTTTCCAGGGCGCGCGCCCCTACCACCAAGCACACGATCGCGGCGTGAAGCTCATCGGCGCAACCGCGCACTTCGTCACTTCGGACCTTGACGAAGGCCCAATCATCGAGCAGGACATCGCGCGCGTGGATCACTCATACAGCGTGGATGCCTGCGCCGCGGCCGGGCGCGACGTGGAGTGTGCTGTGCTCGCTCGCGCCGTGCAGTGGCAGGTCGAACATCGCATTCTGCTGAACGGCAATCGCACCGTCGTATTTCGCTAAACAAAGGTAAGCACGTATGACACAGCAATCGTTGGAGAGTCTGCTCAAGAGCGCCGGCAATACTGTCACGATGCTGCGCAACTCGCAGATCGGGGCCTACGTGTATCCCGTCGTGCCGACTGAATTCAGCAACTGGCGCTCGGAGCAGCAGGCGTGGCGCGAAGCAGCCGTGCTGTTCGACCAGTCGCATCACATGGCCGAGATGACGATCAAGGGACCGGATGCGTTCAAGTTGTGCTCCTACACCACGATCAACAGCTTCAACAACTTCACCCCGGGCAAAGCAAAGCAGATGGTGCCGACGAGCTACGATGGCTACGTCATCGGCGATGGCATTCTCTTCTACGTCGATAAAGACGAGTTGCTGTTCGTCGGGCGTGCGCCGACGGTGAACTGGCTGCAGTTCCACGCTGAGACCGGCGGCTTCAAGGTCGACTTCATTCGCGATGATCGCTCCCCTTCGCATGCGTACGGCAAGCTCATCACCCGCCGTCACTATCGCTATCAGATCCAAGGTCCGAAGGCGTCGAAGGTTCTCGAGAAGTTGAACGGCGGTCCGCTCCCCGAAATCAAGTTCTTCAACTTCGACACGATCAACCTCAAGGGCCGCAAGGTGCGCGCGCTGCGCCATGGCATGGCGGGCGAGCCGGGCCTCGAGATCTGGGGTCCGTACGAAGAACGCGATGAGATTCGCACTGCCATTCTCGAAGCGGGCAAGGACTTCGGCATCGTGCCGGTAGGCTCGCGCACCTACGCGAGCAACACGCTGGAATCCGGCTGGATTCCATCGCCGCTGCCGGCCGTGTACACGGGCGAGAAGATGAAGAAGTATCGCGAGTGGCTGCCGGCCGCGGGTTACGAAGGCACAGGGTCGATCGGCGGCAGCTTCGTTTCGAACAACATCGAGGACTACTACCTCACGCCTTACGAGCTGGGTTACGGGCCGTTCGTGAAGTTCGATCACGACTTCTGCGGCCGCGAAGCGCTCGAGAAGATGGTCAAAGACGGCCGTCCGCAGCGCAAGAAAGTCACCTTTGAGTGGAACGGCGAAGATCTTGGCAAGATCCTCGCATCGCTGGCCGATCGCGGCAGCGAACCGAACAAGTTCTTCGATCTGCCGATTGCGAACTACGCATCGTCTTCGTACGACGCGGTGATGATGGGTGGCAAGGTCGTGGGCTTCTCGATGTTCACAGGCTACAGCCACAACGAGCGTTGCGGTCTGTCGCTGGGCGTCGTCGATGCCAATATCAACGAAGGCGATGTGCTCACGCTGATTTGGGGCGAAGAGAATGGCGGTACGTCCAAGCCCACCGTCGAGCGCCACAAGCAGTGTGAGGTTCGCGTGAAGGTGGCGCCTGTGCCGTACTCCCGCGATGCGCGCGAGACGTATGCCCAGGGCTGGCGCACGCGGCAAGCCTGAGAGTCACACCCATGATGCAGCCACAGTATCGCGTCCAGCCGGATCTGCAGCTCCTGCGGCAGACCATTCTGCGCTGGGCGCGCGAGTCTTCGATCGAGTTCAACGTGCAGGATGCGAAGCACCTGCACGCCAGTCGCGAGTTGCTGCCTGAAGGCAAGCGGCTCTACGTCAGCCACCTGCCCAAGCAGACCTGGGAGGAGACGCTGCAGGCCTGCCGCGAAGTTCAGGCAGTGGGCTTCGAAGCGATTCCGCACGTACCTGTGCGGCTGCTCCCCGATCATGGAACGCTCGAACGCTTTCTCGACACCGCAGTGCGCGACGCAGCCGTGAGCGAAGTGCTACTCATCTCTGGCGACTATCCGCAGTCGGTGGGGCCGTATTCCGCTGTCGCCGATGTACTGCGCACAGGCGTGCTCGGACAATACGGGCTCAAGCGCGTGTCGCTCGCCGGACACCCCGAAGGCCATCCGAAAGTGGCCATGGAGGAGATCCGTCGGGCGGAAGCGGAAAAGACCGCAGTCGCACGAGCACAGGGTCTCGATGCAGCACTCGTCACGCAGTTCTTCTTTGAAGCGCAGCCATTTATCTCTTGGGCCGCCAACGCCAGAGCCGCGGGTGTGGGCTCGCGGATCGTGGCGGGACTGTGCGGACCGGCGCGCATTGCCACGCTGCTCAAGTATGCGGTGCGCTGCGGTGTCGGTCCGTCCATCCGTGCCCTCGGTGCGCGCCCGAGCTCGATGATGAAGCTCATTACAGACTACGGTCCGGAGGATGTGCTCGGCCAGTTGGCAGCATCGTTCACAGATTCGGCCCCTGACTTCGACGGTCTGCATCTGTTCTGCTTCGGCGGCTATCTGCGCACCTGCGAATGGCTGCAACGACTGGCCGCAGGTCGCTTCGAGCTGAACGAGCAGGGCGCACTGAACATCGACTGACGGCAGCCACAGTGACCGCGAAGATCATCGATGGCAAAGCGGCCGCGCAGTCGCTGCGTGCGGATTACATTCCGCGCATCGAGAAACTGCGTCAGCGCACGGGTATGGCGCCTGGGCTGGCTGTGATTCTCGTCGGCGAGAATCCTGCCTCGAAGCTCTATGTCAGCAACAAGATTCGCGCGTGCGAGAGCGTCGGCGTGCGCTCGATCAGCAAGCACTTGCCTGAGACGATCGATACGCAGACGCTCGTCGCGTTGATCCAGCAGCTCAACCTGGATCCTCAAGTACATGGCATCCTGGTGCAGCTGCCGCTCCCGCCACACGTGGACATGCGGCAAGTGCTCGAGAGCATCGCGGTTGAGAAGGACGTCGACGGGTTCCATCTCTACAACGTCGGCAGCCTCGTGGTCGGCAGCACGATCTTCTCGCCTTGTACACCGTACGGCGTGGTGAAGCTGCTCGAGCGGGAGCACATTCGCGTCGAAGGACAGAACGTCGTGGTGGTGGGTGCGAGCAACATCGTAGGCAAGCCGATGGCGCTGATGCTGATGCAACGTGACGCTACCGTCTGCATCTGTCACGCGAAGACGCGCGATTTGGCGCAGTTCACCATCCTGGCCGACATCCTCATCGTCGCCGCAGGCCGACCCCGACTGATCCTGCCGCAGATGGTACGTACGGGCGCAGTCGTGATCGATGTCGGC
>CBJNAT010000428.1:0-3864 GCA_966434585.1 uncultured Gammaproteobacteria bacterium
CCCTTGAAGGGGGATCCGTGGCTACATTCTTCCAAGCGCTCAGCGTGCAACGTTGGGACGATCATCGCTACTACCATCACAGCCGTGTGAACCAATCGTTGCATCTGTTCAGCGCGCTCAGCTTCCTGGCTTCGTACGTCCTGCTCTTTGCCGATCCGGCAGCGGCTGCCCTCGTTGGCTGGTTGCTAGCCATGGTCAGCCGGCAGGTCGGCCACTTCTTCTTCGAGCCGAAGGATTACGACCACGTGAATCAGGCGACGCACGCGTACAAGGAGGAGATCAAGGTGGGTTACAACCTGCGACGCAAGGTCGTGCTGCTGTCACTGTGGGCGCTATCGCCGCTGCTGCTGTTTGTCGACCCGGGTTTCTTCGGGCTCGTCGACCCGGCCCACACGCAGCAGCACTTCGTGCGTCAAATGGCGGAGCTCTGGCTGTGGCTCGGCCTGGGTGGCTTGGTCTTTCGCACCGCGCACCTGTTCTTCCTGAAAGACGTGCAAACGGGGCTCGTCTGGATCACCAAGATCGTCACGGACCCCTTTCACGACATCAAGCTGTATCACCGTGCGCCGCTGGCCCTGCTGCAGGGTGAATGGATCGATCCGATGGACCATGCGCATCCGCGCGAACAGACATCGGGCTGACATTCAGAACCGCTGCTGCAGCATCTCCCGAAACACACGACGCCGAATGGCTTTGTTGGTGACGTCCGCGGCACTCCACCACCAACCGTCGGCGTCCATGGCCCGAGCGGCGGCGACGAAGCGGTCGGCGACCATCGCGAAGTCTTCTGCCGTGTAGTTGAGGCTGAATATCAATCGCCCTGTACCGATCCAGCTGAGGGCGAGTCCTTCAGCGCGCAGGTAGTACTGGAACATCCAGTTATAGCGACTCGGCTTCGAGTAGCACACGGTCCAGATCGAGGAGAGATTGCGGACGCGCACGGGCAGTCCGGCTGCTGCCAGCCGCGCGTTCAATTCGTTCGCGCGGGTGTCCCACACGTCCAGATCCCGATAGAGCGCACGAATCGTTGGGGATTCCAAGCTGAGCAAGAACTCGTTCATGGCGCCCATGACATACGGGTGGGAGTTGAAGGTTCCGCGCGCGAAACAAATGTCCGCGGGGCGCTCCTCTTTGAAGCGCTTCATCAAGTCGCTGCGACCGCAGAGCACACCGATCGGCAAGCCGCCGCCGAGCGTCTTGCCGTACGTCACCATGTCCGCCCGGACGCCGAAGTACTCCTGGGCACCGCCGGGCGCCAGCCTGAAGCCTACGAATACCTCATCGAAAATGAGCACGATGCGGCGTTTGCGGCACACTTTGCGCAGTTCACGCAGCCACGCCGTGTAGGCCTCGCGGTCGAATTCAGCGCTGCGTGCGCTGTCGAGCAGGGTGGAATCGCTGGGCGCTTCACGGTTCGGATGCAGGGCCTGCAGCGGATTGACCAGTACACAGGCGATGTCATCGCGGGTGCGCAGCACGCGTAATGTTGCAGCGCTCATCTCCTTGAGCGTGTATGTGTGCTTTGCGACTTGCGGATTGCCGACACCCGGCTGCACATCGCCCCACCAGCCGTGATACGCGCCGGAGAAGCGCACGACGTGACTGCGACCGGTGTGGTAGCGCGCCAGACGCACCGCCTGCATCACGGCCTCGGTGCCGGACATGTGAAAAGAAATCTGATCGAGACCGGAGATCGCGCGCAGCCGCTGGACGTTGTCGAGCACGATGGGGTGATATGAGCCGAGCACGGGACCCAGGCTGCGGACGCGATCGGCGCCGCGGTCGATGCATTCCTTATAGAAGTCGTAACCGAACAAATTGACCCCATAGGACCCGCTCAAGTCGTAGCAGCGGTTGCCGTCCAGATCGGTGACCGTCACCCCTGAGGATTCGCTCACGAAGCTGCCGATCTTGAGATGTCGACGCACGAAGCGCCGGAACTGAAAGGGGGTGCGGTAATTCGCGGTGAACGCGAGATCCGAGATTTGGTTCTGTGCTTCGCGCGTCAGTCTCTGAGTGCGTTCGAAGCGTGTCGCATAGAGCTGCGCCAGCCGCTCGAAGCCGGCGCGACGCTGTGCGGCCACCGCCGCAGGTGCATCGTCTACCGCAAAGATCCGGTCTTCCGGATACTCGTAGAACGGCACGAGCCGCGCGAGGCGCCGCGACATGCGGGGGTGACCTGTGAGCGACATGCACTTGGCCAGCGACAATTCCGCGCGCTGCTTCAGCCGCCACAGCAGCCACAGTGCGCCGCCGCCACCAAGAATGTAATAAGCGTATTGGATGATGACGTGCTCGTTTCAGGTCGGTGAACCGGCGCAACCTACGTCCGTTACTTTGCAGCTGTATGAAACCCATCGAGTGGCTGGAGCAGGGCGACCTCAACTTCGTACTCACGAATGCACTGCCCCGGAAGTGGCTGACGCGAGTGGTGCGTCGCGTCAGCCGCAGCGAGCGCCCATGGGTCAGAACGATCGCACTGCGTCTGTGGCAGCTGTTTGCGGACCTCGATCTCAGCGATGCCGCAACGAGTGAGTTCAAGACCGTCCACGAATGCTTCACGAGACGCCTTCGACCCGGCGCCCGCCCTATCGCAGCGGATCCACACACGTTCGTGAGTCCGTGCGACGCGATCGTTGGAGCCTGTGGGCGCATTCGGGGCGACACGTTGCTTCAGGCGAAGGGCTCCGAATACACGCTTGCCGAGCTGTTAGGCGGCGCAGCACTCGCCGAGCGGTTCCACGATGGGTGCTATGTGACGCTACGGCTCACTTCGAGCATGTATCACCGCTTTCACGCGCCGGTCGCTTGCGCCGCCGAGCACGTGACCTACTTCCCAGGCGAGCTGTGGAACGTGAATCCACCGACGCTCAGGCGAATCGCCAAACTCTTCTGCAAGAACGAGCGAGCGGTTCTGCAATTGCGTGACCACGCCTCGAAGAGTGTGTTCGCGCTCGTGCCGGTGGGCGCAGTGTTGGTGGGCAGCATCCGGCTCAACTTTCTCGACAGCGCATTGGACCAGACGTATCGCGGGCCGCATGCGATCCCGTGTCGTGCATCTTTCGCGAAAGGAGAGGAAATGGGTTGGTTCGAGCATGGCTCGACGATCATCGTGCTCGCGCCGGCTGAGTTCCAGTTCCTGCCGCAGGTCGCCACGGGTTGCACGATCAGGATGGGAACGGCGCTGCTGCGCGTTCCTCATCTACCGATGCCTGTCCCTCTCGAGATGACGCATCCTGTCACACGACTGTCATAGTCGCTGCCGAGCATGATGCGGCAAGCGACCAGTGCGTGTAGGCCGAACTCGCCCTGTAATATCCGAATGCGGCCGTTCGCACGAGGCATGAAATGCGCAATTCCACGCACATCTTCTCGAAGCAGCGAGAGGAAGTGCTGCCCGACATCGTTTGGCAAGATCGGGACTTGAGCTGGCTCGAGTTCAATCGCCGCGTGTTGCATGAGGCGCTGGACGAGCGCACGCCGCTGCTCGAGCGGCTCAAGTTCCTGGCGATCTTCACATCCAACCTCGACGAGTTCTTCATGAAGCGGGTGGGCGCGATGCGTACCCGCGCTTTCGCCAGTGGTGTGCCCGCGGACGTCGATGCGTTCACCGCACACATGAAGCGCCTGCGCAACGTGCTGCGTCCGATGCTCGATGAACAAGCGAGTGTCTATGAGCGCTTGCGCAACCTCCTGCGCGAACGGGGCATTCGGCTTGCTGATTGGGATGAGCTCTCCGAGGAGCAGCGGCAGGAAGCAGGCGTCTACTTCGACAGGAATGTCTCGCCGGCATTGACGCCATTGAACATGGATCCGTCCCAACCCTTTCCGTTTCTGTCGAACCTGTCGCTTTCCTGGGGGTTC
>CBJNAT010000429.1:0-3851 GCA_966434585.1 uncultured Gammaproteobacteria bacterium
CGAGAAATCAATTGCATCCGTGACACGGACGCAATGCTCGGCAACGCTTCACCACGAAAACCGAGCGTGCCTACACGCTCGAGATCTTCGATGCAGGTCAGCTTGCTCGTGGCATGGCGCGACAACGCGAGCGCCAGTTCGTCGGGTTCAATACCGCCACCGTCGTCACGTATTCGAATCAGACCCACGCCCCCTTGCGCGATCTCGATCTCGATGCGACGCGCGCCCGCGTCGAGACTGTTCTCCATCAGCTCCTTGATGACCGACGCCGGGCGTTCGATGACTTCGCCCGCAGCGATCTGATGGATGAGTTGTTCGGGGAGAACTCGGATGGGCATGAGCAGGCCGCACATGAAAACGGCCCGCAGGATAGAAGATCGCTCGGCACGATGCCAAAGCTCGCGCGCACCGCGCTTTGCGCTAGTTTGCGGCGCCGGCGCCTGCGGATCCCGCCAAGATCAAGCTCGGACGCGAACGCTCCACGGCGAACCGCGTGCCTGGTGGCGGATTGTCCTGGAAGTACTTGAGCACGCCGCTCTGAATCGCGTCGGCGAGTTTCTGTTGGTGACCGTCGGAGGTGAGTTTCTTCTCTTCACTGGCGTTCGAGATGAATGCGGTCTCGACGAGCATCGACGGGATGTCGGGCGACTTGAGCACGACGAAGCCTGCATGCTGCACGATCGGCCGTCGCACGTTGCCGATGCGATCGAGTTCCCGAAGGACCTGCCCTGCAGCCTCGATGCTTGCGCTCATGCTGGCGCCCTGCGAAAGATCCAGAAGCACCGACGCCAGTACACCATCTTTATCATCGAGCGACACGCCGCCAACCAGGTCCGCAGCATTTTCGCGCTCGGCAAGCCATCGTGCGGCTTCGTCGCTTGCGCCCCGTGCAGACAGCACATAGACGGACGAGCCAGAAATCGACTTGTCGCGGTGTGCATCGGCATGAACCGACACGAACATGTCCGCCTGATTCTCGCGTGCGCGCTTGATTCGCTGCCGCAAAGGCAGGAACACGTCGGTATCGCGTGTCAGTACGGCACGCATGCCTGGCACCTCGTCGATGCGGCTTTTCAAACGCCGCGCGATCGCCAGGGTGACATCCTTCTCGCGAATGCCCTTCTGACCGATCGCACCTGGATCGACCCCGCCATGGCCGGCATCGATTGCGACGACGATGTCGCGACCTTTATCTGTGCTGACGACGGTACGCGTGGGAACCGGGCCTGCGCCATCTCCGGGAGTAGCAGGTTTCGCGGCTTCCGTGGCCACAACGACCGAGGTCGGTGCCGTCGCTTTCAGATCGAGCACCAGGCGGTGCCCGCGCGAAGCCTCCGGCGCCACGGTGAACGCGTTGGCCTGTGCAGCCGAATTCAGCTCGATCACGAGCCGCAGCGTGTTGCCAGGGCCGGCAGTCGCACGAAGCTCTTGGAAGAACCCCTGCGGTGGAGGTGACGGACGGGGTGGAAAGTGGGTGTTCTTCAGATCGACAACGACGCGCGCGGGATCGGAGAGCGTCTGCACTCGATAGCTGGGCGCACCCGAGAGATCGAAGACGAGGCGCGTGCCGTCAGCACCGGCCCAAATGCGAACATCGTTCACCGCGATGGCTGCGGCCGCAGCGATATCGCTCATCGCCAGCGTGAGTAGAGCTCCCAACACTGTTATAAGGCAGCCTGCTCTCATGACGCGCAATGTACGTTTGCGGCATCAACATTACAAGTCAAATTAGTCACATAGCCGCATCAATTGCCGCAAAGTACGAGCGCTGCCACGTAAGTCACTGCTGGCTCAGAGCGGCAGCGAGACGCTGCCCCACCTCACCGTGCGACTGGATTCGCAAAGTCCTGCCCGGCTCGGCATAACCGAGGTGCAGATGCAAATCGCACCTGCGGGCCAGATCGGGGGCGTTTTCGATCCACTCCACTAATAGAACACTGCTGCCACTCAGCAATTCCCGGACACCCAGGTCCTCGAGCTCGAGCGGACTTCGCAACCGGTACAGATCGAGGTGATACACGTAACGCGCAGGCGACGTCGCCACCTCGTAAGGCTCGAGCAGTGTGTAGGTCGGACTACGGACCGGTCCGTTGATGCCACAGGCGGCCAATGCAGCTGCGGCGAGCGTCGTCTTTCCCGTACCGAGATCGCCGGACAAACCAATGCGGGCACCCAACTGCGGCGACTCGCGAATGACGCGACCGAGTCGCTCTCCGCAACGCCGTGTGGCTGCCAAGTCGAGCAAGGTCAGCGATTCAGACATGCACGCACGTGCTCGAACAAGTCGCTTGCAATGAGCCCGCGCTCACCCTGCTCCGCTGCAGCGTCGCCCGCCAGTGCGTGCACCAGTGCGCCCACCCGCGCACTGCGAACGAGGTCGCCCGATTGCGCCGCTACGCCCGCAATGACACCGGTCAGTACATCACCCATGCCCGCAGTCGCCATCCCTGGATTGCCAGCAGCGCAAATGGCGGGGACACCCTGTGGTGACAAGACGATACTGGCGGCACCCTTCAGCACCACCGTTGCGGCGAATCTCGCAGTCAGCATCCGCAGCGACCCGAGACGATCCGATTGGATGTCCGCCGTGCTGCAATCAAGTAGCCGAGCGGCCTCGCCAGGATGCGGCGTGAGCACCCAGTGGTCACGTGTGAAGGGATTTGCAGCCAACAGGTTCAGCCCGTCAGCGTCCACGATCAACGGCTTCGTGCTGCGCACGACTGCTGCAAACAAGCGATGGCTCCACTCGTGCCGACCCAATCCGGGGCCCAGTGCTACAACGTCCGCGGCCGCGATCAACGGCAGCAACTCATCCGCATACTCGACCGAATGCACGATGAGCTCGGGTCGGCGCGCGAGGATGCCCGCCGCAACACTGCCATGAGTCGCCAAGGTCACCAGGCCAGCACCTGCGCGCAACGCAGCCTCACCTGCCAGAGCGGCCGCACCTCCCATCCCCGGACCGCCACCGACGATGAGCACGCGCCCATTGTCCCCTTTGTGTGCGAGCCTGCTGCGGCGACCGAGCAACCGCGAAATCTCGGGCTCGGTAATTCTTTCCGCTACGGAGCCCACCTGTTCGAACGCAAGGCGGGGCAATCCCAGGTCACAAACCTTCAGACGGCCGACGTGATCGGGACCTCGACCTACGAAGAAGCCGAGCTTCAATCCTGCGAAGCTCACCGTGCAGTGCGCGTGTATGGCTACGCCCTGCACGGCACCCGTGTCGGCATCGAGCCCACTGGGAATGTCCAGCGCGAGGATTGGGATGCCAGCCTCATTCGTACGTCGAATCAATGCCGCAGGCTCTCCCGCGATCGCACGCGTGAGTCCAGTACCGAACAAGCCATCGACGATCACGTCTGCCGCTGCGAAGTCGATCTCGCCCGGCGCAGACACCACGCCACCAGCGGCTATGAATTCCCGATGAGCACGAGCAGCATCTCCCTGCAAACGACTAGTGTCCGCAGCCGAGACAACCTGCAGCTGCAGTCCCGCCAAACGAGAGAGCCGAGCAACGACGTAAGCATCACCCCCGTTATTTCCGCCACCGCAAAGTACAGCGACGCTCCGCACATCGGGGTACAGCTTTCGGAGGATGTCGAAGGCGCCCTGACCCGCACGATGCATGAGCTCGAAGGTGGGAATACCGAGTTTGTCCGCTGCAAACGCGTCGATGGCGCGCATCTGGGCAGCGCTGTGAATGGTGCGCGGTAGATCGGACATGGCTCATTATACTGAGCACCGGCCCTCCCCCAGCCCTTCGGTGCGACGAACCTGCATGGTGACTCGATCTACACCTGACCTCGATGCATTACCTGCGTCGATTCGGCGTTGGAGTGCGGAGCTGG
>CBJNAT010000430.1:0-3848 GCA_966434585.1 uncultured Gammaproteobacteria bacterium
GATCCAGACCCGTGCGAATCTCGTCGCGTTTGTCGGACGGAATACCGTCCCACTTGTTCACGGCAATGACGAGCGCACGGCCCAATTCGGCGACGTGGCCGAACAAACTCGCATCCTGTTCCGCGACCGTATCGTGCGCATCGATGACGCCGATGACCACGTGCGCAGATTCCACGGCCTGCAGCGCCTTGATGACGCTGAACTTCTCGACCGCCTCTTCGACACGTGCGCGACGACGCACGCCCGCTGTGTCGATGAGCGTGTACTTCTGACCGTCGCGCTCGAACGGGACGAACACCGCATCGCGTGTCGTACCGGGTTGGTCGAACGCGATGAGCCGTTCTTCGCCGAGAAAGCGATTGATCAATGTCGACTTGCCGACGTTCGGTCGCCCGATCACCGCGACGCGAATACCTTCGTTCGGATCGGCCGTTTCGTGCGGATCGAGTTCGAAACCCGCGAGCGCGTGACCCATCAACGCATTGATGCCGGCGCCATGCGCGGCAGCGATGGCTTGTGGCTCGCCCAATCCCAACTGGTGAAAGTCCGCACCGGCTGTCGGGGCGTCGAGTCCCTCGGTCTTGTTGACGACGAGAATGACTTCCTTGCCGCGGCGACGCAGGAGCTGTGCGACGAACTGATCCGGCGGCGTGCAGCCCTCGCGGGCATCGACGAGGAACAACACACGATCCGCTTCGTCGACCGCACGCAGCGTCTGCTTCGCCATCAGGGCTTCGACACCGGCCGTTTGATCGATGAGCCCGCCTGTATCCACGACGATGTACGGCACCGGCCCGATCTTGCCATAGCCGTATTTGCGATCGCGCGTAAGACCTGGGAGATCCGCGACCAACGCGTCACGCGTGCCTGTGAGCACGTTGAAGAGCGTGGACTTACCGACGTTGGGCCGCCCAATCAGGGCGATGACGGGCAGCATGGTATGGAGTCGAACCTCGGCCGTTCGGAAACGAACTATCGGGAAGGAGGCGGATTTCGCCCCGAACGGGAACTACGATTTCGCGCTCTTCGGCGCACTCTTGAGCGCAACCAGTTTGCCGTCGTCGGTCTGCACATAGAGCGCTGCCTGCGCCGAAACGGGCGCATTCGTGATGCGTTCGCCACCCGCTTTGGTGCGCGCGACGATTTTGCCGGTCTTGCGATCGAGCCAGTGCAGATAACCCTCGAAATCGCCCACCACGATCGCATCGCCATCGATCGCCGGTGCTGTGAGCGAACGCCGGCGCAGGCCCGGTTGCTCCCACTCGACGTTGCCGTCGCGTTTGCGCATGCAGATCACGACGCTGTCGGAGTTGGTGAGGTAAATGAACTCGTCATCCAGCGCGAACCCGCGATAACTCGAGGCTTCGCGCGCCCACCAGATCTGGCCCGAATCGCGCGCGAGCATCGCCATGCGGCCCTGGAAGCCCACGACGAAGATGTCGTCGCCCACGATCTGCGCGGGCGAATCGATGTCGACCAAGCGCTCGAGCTCGGTACGACCGCGGGGTGCATTCACGAGCGTGTCCCACAGCACATCGCCGGTGCGCAGATCGAGCGCCACGACCTTGCCATTGTCGAAGCCTGCAATGATCGCTTCGCCCGCCAGCACGGGGGCGGCGGTGCCGCGCAACGTCAGACGCGGCACGGAGTCGGTGTACGTCCAGCGCGTCGCACCGTCTGTCAACGAGAGCTCATGCAGCCCGCCGTCGACCGTGCGGACCACAGCCACATCGCCGGCGAGCAGCGGTGCGGCCAGCACTTCGCTGCTGAGCTGTTTGCGCCAGCGCTGCTTGCCGGAGCCGGCATCGAGCGCGATCACCTCACCTTCTGCCGTACCGACGAGCACATATTCGTCATTCGCGGCAGGCCCGCCCGAAATCTTGGCGTCCGTGTCGGCCCGCCACAGGCGCCGGCCGCGGTCGGCGGTGAGGGCCACAACCTCGCCGTCGTACGAGGCACTAAACACTTTCTCGCCGACGACCACCGGTCGCAGAGCGAGACGCAGACGCTCCGAATCGCCGCCGAGGCTGGTGCTCCACTGCGTCTTCACCGTGAGCTGTTGTTGGATGTCGACGAGCTCGGCCGGCGGATCGATCTCTTTGTCGTTGTCGCAAGCTGCACCCAAGAGCAGCACGCCGATCACCCCCGCGGTGCGCAGCACTGACCTCAACGTCGAAATGTTCATTTGGCCACCTCGACCGGCGCGGGCGCATCCGCCTTCCCGCCGACCTGTTGGAGTTTGAGTTCGATGTATGGGCGATCGATCACGGCGGAATCGCCTTCGAGGGCCGCCGCATATTCCGCACGCGCTTCCGTCATCTTCCCTTGTGCATAGTGGATGTCACCGCGGATCTCATGCGCGAGTGGCTCATACGCACTGTCCTTCTCGAGCTCGAGCGCTGCCAGCGCTTCCGCCGGCTTGCCCGCCTGCTGCAACACACGTGCAAGCCGTGTGCGCGCGAGGTCGGCGAGCTGCGGATCCCGAGACTTATCCGCAACGCTCTGCAGTAGAGCAATTGCCTCGTCGTATCTCCCCTTCTCGACGCGCATCTTTGCGAGCAACAGGCGCGCCTGATCTGCGTACGCCGAATTCGGGTGGTCCGCAGCGAGCTCATCGACGATGTTCTTCGCCTGCACATCATCGCCCTTGGCGAGCGTCTTCAGCAGGTTCGCGTACTCGGACGCGGCTGACTCGTGTTTGCGCAGCGCGTGCGCCTCATAGCGGTTCCAACCAACGAGCCCACCCACACCGAGCACGATGCCCGCGAGCATCCAGCGCCAGTTCTCACTGAAGAAATTCCGCAGGCGTTCTTCTTGGTCGCGATCGGTGAGCGTCTCGTCCATCGTGAAAACTTTTTCGTGAATGAGTTATGGATAGTTCAACAGATTGGCGAGTTCCGCGGCCACGTCGCTCCAGGCCACAGCGCGCTGCGCCTCTTCGGCTCGCAAGGACTTCAAGCCCACGGTGCCGGACTGCGCCTCGCTATCGCCCAGGATGAGCGCATAGCGAGCGCCGCTCTTGTCCGCGCGCTTCATTTGCGATTTGAAGCTGCCGCCACCGCAATTCGTTTCGAGCTTGAGTTGCGGTGCCGCGTCGCGCCAACCCTCCGCAAGTCGCATCGCTTGCGCTTCGGCCTGCGCACCGACCACCACCAGATACACATCCGGCACGTTGGCGACGTCGCCCGCGCCTTGCACGCGCATCAGTTCGACGATGCGTTCCTCGCCCATGGCCCAGCCGATCGCCGGCGTCGGCTCACCACCGAGTTGTGCCACGAGGCCGTCATAGCGCCCGCCGGAACACACAGCATCCTGCGCGCCGAGCTCGGTCGTGATCCACTCAAAGACAGTGCGGGTGTAGTAATCGAGACCGCGTACGAGACGCGGGTTCACCACGTATTGCACGCCGGCGGCATCGAGATGCGCGCGCAAGCCGTCGAAGTGCGCTTTCGACTCGGGATCGAGCTCGTCGATGAGCAAGGGCGCACCGGCCACCACCGCCTGCATGTGCGGATTCTTCGAGTCCAGAATGCGCATCGGATTGCCGTGCAGACGACGCCGGCTGTCTTCGTCCAATTGCTCGTGATGCGTGGAGAAGTAGGCGATCAGCTTTTCGCGATAGGCGCGCCGCGCGTCGGGCGTGCCCAGGGAATTGATGTTGAGCTGGACGCGTTGAATGCCCAGGCGCTTCAGCAAGCGCGCGCTCATCAGGATCATTTCGGCATCGAGATCGGGACCGGGATAGCCGAATGCTTCGACATCGAGTTGATGGAACTGGCGATAGCGCCCCTTCTGCGGGCGCTCATGACGGAACATCGGGCCCATGCACCACACGCGGTGGCGTTGGT
>CBJNAT010000431.1:0-3830 GCA_966434585.1 uncultured Gammaproteobacteria bacterium
GATCGATTCAGCGTATAGAAGTGAAACTGGCGAACGCCTTCCCGCTGCAGGAAGTGGCACTGATCGATGGCCACAGCGGCCGCGATCAGGCGGCGTGTTTCCGCGTCGTCATCCAGACCGTCGAATCGATGGCGCAGCCATTCCGGCACGCTCGTGCCGCAGCGCTCGGCCATGCGCAGCATTTGCGGGAAGCGCGTGATCGGCAAAATGCCAGGAACGATCTCTGCGTTGATGCCTGCAGCCGCGCAGCGATCGCGAAAGCGCAGGTAGCGGTCGTTGTCGAAGAAGAATTGCGTGATTGCGCGGTGTGCGCCGGCGTCGAGTTTGGCTTTCAGGTTGTCGATCTCGAACTGCTCGTTCGGTGATTCGGGATGCTTCTCCGGATACGTCGCGACTGAAATGTCGAAGTTGCCGACCGTACGCAGACCCTTCACCAGATCGAGCGCGTAGGCGAAGCCTTGCGGGTGCGGTTCGTACTTCGTCGTGCCCTGCGGCGGATCACCACGCAGCGCCACGATGCTGCGGATCCCATGGGCCCAGTAGTTGCGTGCGATCTCGAGGATCTCTTCGCGGGGCGCGCCCACGCAGGTGAGATGCGGCACAGCTCGCAGCCTCGCTTCATCGGCCACGCGGGTCACGACATTGTGAGTACGCGTGCGCGTCGAACCATCCGCGCCGTACGTCACGGAGACAAAGCTCGGTTGCAGTGGCGCGAGCCGTTCGAGCGATTGCCACAACGTCTTCTCCATCGCTTCATCTTTCGGCGGGAAGAACTCGAAGGACACTTGCACGGACATACGGGACCTCTTGCGTTCAGGCCGCTTTGCGCTCGGACGCGACACGCCGTGCGATAGCCAGGACGAGATGAGCCGATTGCGTATCGGCGGGACGAATGCGTTCGCAGCGCAGCTCGAGCTTGTCGAGCCAGGCACGCAGCTGCGCGATGGGGTTGTTGTTGAAGGTGTCGCTCAGGGCGTCGAAGTCTTCGATGAGGATCAGCCGACCGCCGCGATCAAGCGTACGTGCCGCTTCACTCAACGCAGCGAACGGGTGCGCGGCGCGCGCGAGGATGCGATCCATGACGATGGTGTCGAACGACGCGGCGGCGAACGGCAGGTCGTACATGTCGCCTCGCTGCAGCTCGCAATGGCTCAAGCCGGCGCCGTGGACGTTGCTGCGTGCGAGACGTAGAGCATCGCTGGAGATATCCACGCCGATGGCGCGATGGGCCTTGGGTGCGAACGCCTTGAGCAGATGACCGGCGCCGGTACCCACATCGAGCAGACGACCCAGCGGTTGGTCCTGAATTTCCCCGAGGACGAGTGCGCTGATTTCGTCGTTCGCTGCGGCGACGGACTCAACCTGTCCCGCCGCTCGCTGACCGCGTTCGGAGATCACGCGCTCGAGTCGGGCGCGGTCTTTCGCAAGCGGTGGATCGTTGCGGTCGATGGCGCCGAGCACTTGATCGAGCAGCTGTCGACTGGGCCCCGAAACGGGCGCGCGGTAGTAGACGAAGTGCTGCTCCCGGAACCGATCCAGCAGGTCGGCCTCACTGAGGAGCTTGAGGTGCCGCGACACCCGAGGTTGGCTCTGCCCGACGATCTCGCAGATTTCCCCAACCGTCAGCTCGGCCTGCGCCAGCAAGGCCAACAGCCGGAGCCGGGTAGGCTCGGCGGTGGCCCGAAGGGCGGTGAGGACTGTGTCTAGCGATGCGGACATAAGGATATAAAGAAGTCTTTATGTAGCTGGGCGGCACTATACGCGGCGACTTGCGTGGTTGGCCAGCCCGGGTTGAGCGAAGTGGGTCTCGGTTTGGCGGCGTGGGGCGTGGGGCGTGGGGCGTGGGGCGTGGGGCGTGGGGCGTGGGCCAGAGTAAGCACCGAACCTTCTGACCCTCAAGCCCCAGGTCCCAGGTCCCAGGCCCTAAGAGTCAATGCACCGCCCGACTCCCCTGCCCACCCGCATCCTTGAACAACTGCTCGACATCCACCGCGTCGAACACATACGCCCGGTTGCAGAAGTCACACCGCACTTCCACTCTCCCCTGATCTGAGAGCACCGAGCGAATCTCCCCCGCACCCAGCGTTTGCAACATGCCCGCGACCCGCTCGCGCGAGCAGCGACACCGGAAGTACACCGGCGCGGACTCGAACATTCGCACGTCCTCTTCCGCGAACAGCCTGCGCAGAATCGTCTGGTCCGCGAGCGCACGCAGCTCCTCCACCGTGAGCGTATCGGCGAGCAACTGCACCCGCCGCCAGGCGTCATCCACCTCCGCGACATCGAGCGAGCGCGCGATGCTCTCCGGAGCGGCGGCCGGCCGCTTCGCAACGCTGTCCGCCGGCAGCCGCTGCAGCAGCAGGCCGGCAACGGTCGATCCATCCGAGTACAACCACAGCCGCGTCGGCAACTGCTCGGAGCTTTCGAAATACACCTGCAGACATTGCGCGAGAGAGGGATGCGCGAGCGGCACGATGCCTTGATAGCGCTGCGAAAGATCTTCGTTCTCGAGCGTCACCGTGAGCGTGCCCTGATTGCCGGCCAGTGCGAGCAGATCGTGCGCATCGTGCCCATCCCTATAGCGGGCTACACCGCGAATCGCCAACTCACTCGAACACTGCGCGAGCATCAGGTGCATGGGCCCATGGCCGCGCAGCTGCAGCGTCAGGTTGCCATCGAATTTCAAGGTCGCCGCCAGAAGCACGGAAGCGGCCAGCGCCTGCCCGAGCGTGTCGCGGATCGACTCCGGGTACTCGTGATGTTCGAGCAGGGCGCGCCAGCTGGCGTCGAGATGGACCAACTGTCCGCGGATGGGGTAGTGCTCGAACAGGAAGCGGCGCAAGGTGTCGCTGTCGTGCATGGATGAACCGGCTGCGGAAAGACAGGCGCCAGTGTAGCGAGTTATCCACCGCGTGCGGCGCGACCCCAAAGGCATGAGGCATACGAGCGTAAGGACCCGCCTACGACGCCAACGATCACCGACGGCTGCGGCGTCCCGCGCTTCGACCTGCGCCCCTACGAACCGGCTCCTCCGGTTCCCACGGCTCGCCGGTGCGCTCCTCGATGTAGCGCCGCAGGAGCCTGCGCACGACTTGGGAGGGCGTCGCGTCCTCCTCCGCGCACAGACGCTCGAACACGGCCTTCTTGCGCGGATCGATGAGGATCGTCAGTCGCGCGGTGCGCTCTTCGATAGGCAAAGTGAGTCTCACATCAATGACAATCCGATGTGCATGAAATTATAATCTGCTGCACATCCGTCACCAATCCCCGATTCGTTGCTCCCACTCGCTGCAGGCTTGTCCGACTCGTGATCGAAGCCCTCCCCTCGCCTTTGAGCGTCTGCCTGGCACTGCTGCTGGCATGGCTCGGAATCGGCGCCGCAGGACTGCCGCGTCCGAGCAGTTTGGGCTTGTCGCGCGTGCTTTTTTCGCTCGGCGCGTTGTGCGGTGTCGGCCTCGCTGCAATGGCGGCTTCAAGTCTCGCGATGCCGGTCGAGCGGCACGTGTTGCCGCTCGGCTTGCCGGATCTGCCGTTTCATCTGCGCCGCGATGCGCTCGCAAGCGTTTTTCTCGTTCTGCTCGGAGCTGCGAGCGCGGGCATCTCGACATTTGCGGCCGGCTACTTCCGTCAGGGCGAAGGCGCGGCCCCCGGTTTGCTGTGCCTCGAATACCACTTCTTTCTCGCAAGCATGGGCTTCGTCATCCTCGCGGACGATGCGTACACCTTCATGGTGGCGTGGGAGACCATGGCGCTGTCTTCGTATTTCCTCGTCACCACGCAGCACCGCATTCCCGAAATCCGCAGTGCCGGATTCCTGTACCTGCTGATTG
>CBJNAT010000432.1:0-3826 GCA_966434585.1 uncultured Gammaproteobacteria bacterium
TTCATGCGCCTGATCCGTGCGGTACTGGGCGAGCACCGCGCGATCGTGGAGCATCTGTTTGCGCAGGAAGGTGAAGTCGTGCTCCTTGTCAGGATAGGTCAGCGCTACTTGCTGACGTAGCTCCGTCATCGCCGACAACGGCAGATCCGCCGTCATCTGCGGATAGTGATGCGAGAGATAGTCGTGCAATTCGCGCTCGGCCGCTTCGATCACCGGCTGCACCGCCCACAGGGTGTTGTCGAGATCGAGTGTGATCACTTGCACCTGTGCCAAATCGGCGGGTGCGCGCGTGCGCAGCACGTGATACTGACCTGCGCCGTCCTCAACCCCGTACTGCCGTGAGCCCACGTTGCAGGTCCTCCTTCAAATCGGCCACGTCCTCCAGCCCCACGGAAATGCGCAACACGCCCTCCGTGATCCCAGCGCGCTCGCGTTCCTCCGGCGTGATACGTGCATGCGTCGTGGTCGCAGGATGGGTGATCGTCGACTTTGCATCGCCGAGGTTGGCAGTGATCGAGAGTAGTCGTGTCGAATCGATGAAGCGCCACGCGCCGTTACGCCCGCCCGCCACTTCGAACGCGATGATGCCGCCAAATGCCTTCTGCTGACGCTTCGCCAATGCATGATGCGGATGCGACTCGAGGCCAGCGTAATGCACCTTCAGCACGCCTGGTTGTGCTTCGAGCCAGCGGGCGATCTCCAATGCCGCCGCCGAATGCACCTTCATGCGTAAATCGAGCGTCTCGAGACCTTTGAGAAACACCCAGGCGTTGAACGGACTCATGCTCGGGCCCGCCGAACGCAAGAAGCCGAAGACCTCGGTGCCGACGATCTTCTTCGAGCCGAGTACGGCACCGCCGACGCACCGGCCCTGGCCGTCGAGATACTTCGTCGCGGAATGGATCACGATGTCCGCGCCCAACTCGAGCGGCTTCTGCAAGGCCGGCGTGCAGAAGCAATTGTCGACCGCGAGCAGCACGCCTCGCTCTCGCGCGATGGCGGCAAGCGCTGCGATGTCCGCGATGGCTGCCATGGGATTGGTGGGCGTCTCCAGGAACATGAGCCGTGTATTCGGCTTCACGGCACGCGCCCACTCCTGGATCGCATCCGGACGCACGTACGTGACCTCGACACCGAACTTCACGATGTAGCGGTTCAGCAGCGTGATGGTCGAGCCAAACACGCTGTCGGAACAGATGAGGTGATCGCCGGCCTTGAGCAGCGTCATGCAGAGCGAGAGCACGGCAGCCATGCCCGAGGCGGTTGCAACGCAACTCTCGGCGCCTTCCAACGCGGCAAGGCGCTCTTCGAAGCAGCGGACCGTCGGGTTCGTGAACCGCGAGTAGATGTTGCCCGTCGCGCCGTCCGCGAACTTCGAAGCCGCCTCTGCGGCATTGGCAAAGACGAAGCTGGACGTGGTGAAGATGGCTTCCGCGTGCTCCCCCTCATGCGTGCGGACCTGGCCGGCACGGACGGCGAGCGTTGCGGGGCGGTAGTCTGATGCCATGGAGAGACCTTGACGATCGAAATGAGGTTGGAACGGCGCGAAGGCTACCTGACGGCCGCAACAGCTTGCCAGTCGATCCCGGTATTTCTAGTGCAATGCGCTGTCAATCGCGCTGCGTGGTTCGCGCTGGGCGGTGAGTCGCAGAGACTCTTACAGATTGCATTGGCACTACGCACAGCGCACTCTGAAGTGACCGCAGCCGCGAACCGCCAGCCATGCTGAAACTCGTCATCGGCAACAAGAATCTATCCTCGTGGTCATTGCGGCCGTGGTTGCTGCTCAAGCAGTGCGGCCTACCCTTCGAGGAGGTGTGTCTGAAACTGGATACCCCCGAGTTCCACGAGCAAGTCGTTCACTACTCGCCGGCGCGACGGGTCCCCGTGCTGATCGACGGCTCGACAGCGGTGTGGGATTCGCTTGCGATCTGCGAATACGTGAATGAGCTGGTCAAAGGCGCCGCATGGCCGCAAGACCGGGCTGCCCGCGCGCATGCCCGCTCGATCAGCGCCGAAATGCACTCAGGCTTCGCCGCGTTGCGTCAGACCTGGAGCATGAAGTCCACCGCCAAGCTGCACGTCGAGCCGACGCCAGAGACGCTCAAAGACGTCGAACGGATCGATGCCATGTGGCAGGACTGCCGTCAGCGCTACGGCGGGCCCTGGCTATTCGGTCGCAGCTTCACTATTGCGGATGCGATGTACGCACCCGTCGTCCTGCGCTTCAATACCTACGGACCCAAGCTATCCGCCAGTGCAGCGACCTATGTGCAGCACGCGCTAGGGGATCGCGAACTGCACGCATGGATCCAAGGGGCCGCTCAAGAAATTGCTACAAGCAGCAGCTGATTGCGAGCGTCCGGCAGCGTGCGACATAAACCGACATCAGCCTGCACTTGCATCAACTCGGCCGTTTCTAACGATCACTCGGGTAGCTGACATGAAGTGGGCTTCCGTCATCGACACCAACGTTTCATTGAAAGTGGCCATCGAATCGGCCGCGGACAAGCTGCTCGCCGCACTGGGCGGTCAGGAGCCGAATCTATTGCTGGTGTTCGTCAGCGATCATCACGTGACGCTGTACGACGAAGTACCCGCGCTGCTCGCGCGTGATTTCGAGTCCGCTCACATCATCGGCTGTTCGGGCGCCGGCGTGATCGGCGGCGCGAATGAAGTCGAAGACCGTCCTGCAGTGGCACTGGTGGGTGCAGTACTGCCCGGCGTGCGCATTCGAGCGACGCACATCGAATCAAGCGATCTGCCGCCCGTCTACGCGGAACCCGTTGTCTGGGAAGCAGCCGTGTGTCTGTGCGCGGCACAGGAACCGTCGTTCCTGATCCTGGCGGATCCGACCTTCGAGATCGAATCCTTATTGAAGGGACTCGACCGCACGTTCCCCCAGCGGCCCAAGGTCGGTGGCATCGCCAGCGGAGGCGAACAAGCCAACAATTTGGTGCTGTATCTCGAAGGGCGCTTACACCGCAGCGGCGCCATCGTGATCGGGCTCACCGGCGACATCGAAATCGAAACGATCGTTGCGCAGGGTTGCCGTCCCATCGCCGACCCGATGTTCGTCACGTTGGCGCATGAGAATCTCATTCGCGAGCTTGACGGCCAGGCGGCGCGCGACGTGCTCGCCAATGTTTACGAACGTCTGCCGTTCGCGGATCGCGATCTCTTCAGCAGGGCGCTCTTCCTCGGCCTTGCGATGCGCTCGGACGCCATGCAGTACGGCCCCGGCGATTTTCTCATCCGTACGGTGCTCGGCCTCGACCCGCAAAGCGGCGCGCTTTGGGTGAACGCGAACGCGGAACGGAACCGCGTCGTGCAATTCCACGTACGCGATGCGTCAGCTTCGGCCTTGGATCTTGAACGCATGCTGACCGCGTATCGCTCGACGAAGGGTCACACGCCCGCCGCGGGCGCGCTGCTGTTCTCCTGCATGGGTCGCGGCATCGGCCTGTACGAGCAACCCGATCACGATAGCAACGCATTCCGCCGCCTCGTCGCGGACATCCCGATTGGCGGCTTCTTCTGCAACGGCGAGATCGGACCCGTACACAATTCCAGTTACCTGCATACGTACACGAGCGTTTTCGCCATCTTTCGGTCACGGTTGTAGTTGGCCCGGACGCGGTGGGCTTGGTTAAGATCCTCAGCCCCATCCTCGCCAAGCGCCGCACATGAAGCCAACCGCTCGCGCAATCGCTTCTATTGCTTTGTGTCTCCTCACTGCTGCTGCGCATGCAGCACCCCAGGCTTTTTCCGTCGAGGACCTCGTTCGATTGCGGCGCGTGGCCGACCCGGTGCTCGCGCCTGATGG
>CBJNAT010000433.1:0-3824 GCA_966434585.1 uncultured Gammaproteobacteria bacterium
CTAATCGGTATGCGCGCTCGCTATCCAGCCATTGACACGGGCCTGCTCACCGCGCACTTCGAGCACGCGGCAGACATCGAACACGTCCGCACGTTGGCGCCCAGCTTCAGTGAAGCCACTCCCGAAACAGTAGCCGCGATCCTCGAGGAAGCCGGGCGTTTTGGCGAAGCTCATCTCGTCGCGTTGAACGAGTCGATGGACCGCATCGGCGCACGCCTCGAGCACGGCCGCGTGCGTACCGTGCCCGGTCATCGCGAAGCTTGGAACGCATTCGTCGCAGGCCAATGGCCATCGCTCGATCTTCCTGTGGCCTACGGTGGTCAGCAGTTACCGCTCTCAGTGACGCTGGCGGTGCAGGAGATCTTCGATCGCTGCTGTCCAGCCTTCGGAATGGCGGCAGTGCCGCAACGATCGGCGGCCCGGCTCCTCGCAGCCTTCGGTGATGAGCGCTCACGAGCGATGTGGCTGCCGGCACTCGCCTCCGGAGACTTGGGCGCCACGATCTGCATCTCGGAGTCCGGCGCAGGCAGCGATGTTCCGCAAATGCGCACACGCGCCGTGCAGGACAGCGCAGGCGAGTGGCGCATCACGGGCGAGAAATGCTGGATCAGTTTCGGTGACCACGATCTGACGAAACGCATTCTGCACTGCGTGCTCGCGCGCACGGACGAGCCGGGTTCCACGCAACCTGAAATCAGCCTGTTTCTCGTCGAAGCGGGCACCAGCGTCCGCGTACGTCGCATCGAGGAGAAGCTCGGGCTGCACGGCTCGCCGACGTGCGCACTCGGTTTCGAAGGCGCACCCGCGACGTTGCTGGGCACGCGTGGCCGCGGACTGCCGCAGATGTTCGTGATGATCGGACAGATGCGTTTGTCCGTCGGCATCATGGGCCTCGGCATTGCAGGCGGCTGCCTCGATACCGCGCTCGCGTACGCCGAAGATCGCCGCCAGGGCGGCAAGCCCGGCGCACCCGTGCCGATCGTGCAGCACGTGGAGGTGCAGCGACAGTTGTTCGAGATGGCGGCTCGAGTGGAAGTTCTACGAGGGCTCGTGCTGTCGACGGCCAATCTCGTCGACATCGCGCAGCGCGAGCCGGACTCGTCAAGGCGCGAGGAAGCCGGTGCGCTCGTTCAATGGCTGCTGCCCATCGTGAAGACGTTCGGCGCAGAAGTCGCCTTCGATACGGCGAGCGATGCCATCCAGGTGCTCGGTGGTGCAGGCTACACGCGGGATTGGCCGGTCGAACAAGCCTTGCGCGATGCGCGAGTGCTCGCGGTGTTCGAAGGTACTTCGGGTATTCAAGCACTCGATATCGCTCATCGTCGCGTGCGGCGTGACGATAGCGGCCTGGCAGCGTTCCTGCATCGTGCTCGCGCGACGAGCCAGGATGGGCGGCTCTCTCGCTGTCTACAGCTACTGGAGGACGCAGCTCTGGCCGTGCGCGCAATGGAGACTGGCAGTGGCGATGTCGATGCCGGTGCAATGCCCTTCCTGCATCTCGCCATATTCGCCGCAGGCGCGTGGATCGCAGCGCGCTTCGTGCAGCTCCCGCAGGACACCGTCTCGCACCGACGCATGTGTGCAGCGGGTCGTTACTGGCTCGATCACTGTGTCGACCGCGCCGCGCTGTGCTACTCGGAAATAGCGAAGGGCCATCGCCGCCTCGAGGGCATCGACATGATCCGGCGTATACCTTGAGCCATCCTCTCGAGGAGGACGCGACATGTCAGCTGCCGTGGTTGAAACCTTCCGTACGGACCTCGTTCCAAGCGCTCGCCGCCTGTCATATTGGAACGACGCAGCGGTCACCACTTTTGGCGACATCGTGATCGATGCTCGCGCGCCACGGTTCGACGCGTGCATGCGCCGTCGGCGCTTGGGCGAGTTGGCGATTGTCGACGTGACCTCTGCGCCCGCGCGGGTATGCGGCGGCTCGGCTAAGACACGCGGTTTGTTTGTCATTCTCAACGAATGCGGCATGTTGCGAGTGTCGCAGCACGGTCGTGAATCGGTGCTTGCTGCGGGTGAGCTTGCACCGCTGCATGCGGACAGCCCTTATCTCCTGGAGTTTTCCCAGCGCAATCGCTGTCTGGTACTGCACATATCCGAGTGTGTGCCCAATGTAGATCTGGCTGCACACATCGCGCGCCGTCATGCCCAAGCCGACGGCGCCCTCATACGGGAGTTCATGCGTCGGCTCGTCACGCTTCAGAATGAGCCGCCCGTGTCGTACGCGAGAGTGGCGCAGGATCTTGCCGCATTGACTTGGCCGAGCTGCGCGCAACCGGTAACAAGGAACCGTCCCATGGCGCATTGGCGGGAACGCGCGTTCGCTGTCGTTGCCCGTCGTTTCGATGATCCTGATCTGGATGCGGCATCGATCGCGACTGAGCTCGGTGTGAGCACGCGATTCGTTCACATGATTTTTGCGAGCGCCGGCGAGACGCCGACCGACTTCATCCTGGAACAGCGGCTCGTGCACGCGGCTGCGGCATTGCGTGCGCACCGCGCGGCAACGATCACCGAAATTGCGTTGGCCGCGGGCTTCACCGATCTGTCTCGCTTCTGTCGCACCTTCCGCCGGCGCTTCGGCATGAGCGCCCGTCGCTATCGCGCTTACTGACACTTCCCCCGTAGCCCATTCCGCTTCGCTCACGGACAAGACCGCGGGCCGCTGCGCTCCTATGTTGTTCAGGAGCCCATTACGGTGAGCGCCATGACAACGATTCCAAACGCGATTCGCAGCGACATCGACTTGTTTACGGACGAGGTGTTGGAGAACCCGTTCCTCACGTACCGCAAGCTCCGCGATCTGGGCCCCGCCGTATTCCTGACGCGCCATGACGTCTGGTTTCTCGGCCGGTACAACGAGACGCGCGCGGCACTCGCCGACTGGAAGACGTTCTCGTCAGCGCACGGCATCGGTCTCAACTCCACGATCAACACGCTGTGGGCGAAGGCCTTGATCTGTCAGGACCCACCGGAACACACGGCACAACGGAAGCTCCTCACGGATCGACTCGGGCCACGGCAACTGAAGGCCGTTGAGGACACGATAGAGCATCGTGCCGAGCAGCTTGCACGCGAGCTCGTACAGCGCGGCCGCTTCGATGCCGTACGGGACCTAGCGCTCGATTTGCCAGTCAACATCATCATGGATCTCATCGGCTGGCCCGAGGAGGTTCGAGCCAAGCTGCTCGAGCTCGCCGACGGCTCCTTCGACCCTTGCGGGCCGGAGAACCCGCGCATGCAAGCCGCGTTGCAGCAACTCCAGGATATCTTCGAGCTGCTCAATCGAATCTACGACGAAGGCTCACTAGCCCCCGGCGGGTTCGGCTCGACCATCGCCGACGCAGCCAAGCGTGGCGAGATCACGCGCGAGAGCGCCATCGGTTTGTTGTTCGGCTATGTCGTTGCGGCCTTCGATACGACGATCAGTGCCATCGCGAGTGGCGCCTGGTTGTTCGCCACGCATCCCGACGAGTGGGATCTGATGCGATCGCGGCCTGAGCTCGTGACGCAGGCGTTCAACGAGATCGTGCGGCTGGAATCGCCGATCCAACACTTTTCACGGGTAGCGAAGCGCGATGTCGATCTCGGCGAGGGTGTAGTGATTCCCGAGGGCGCACGCGTGATCGTCAGCTACGCGAGCGCGAATCGCGACGAACGCCAGTTCGAGGATCCCGATCGCTTCGACATCCGACGCCGCAACGGTCTGCACTTGGGGTTCGGTGCAGGCAATCATGCCTGCGCTGGGCAGAACCTCGCGCGGCTAGAAGGTCACGCGACCTTCAAGGCGCTCGCCCAGCGCGTGTCGCGCTTCG
>CBJNAT010000434.1:0-3822 GCA_966434585.1 uncultured Gammaproteobacteria bacterium
CTTCACGGCCACCCCCGTCGAGGCGAGTCGGCCGGCCAGATTGAAATTCAACGTCAGCACCACGGCCACGAACAGCAGGAACACTGCATTCGCGATCACGATGCTCTTGAACCGACCCAGATCCAAAATGTTCATGCCACCTATCCCCTAGAGCTTCTGTGCCCGACGCTCGTGCGAGCGCCCTGGAATGTTCCGTCGACGTGAGTGCCGTCGTGCGCGAAGGGCGGGATCGCACAATCGCACCATTTTCGATCCAATAGCCGCTATCTTGACAATGTGTCGCCATCGCCCGGCTCGAACCAGTTCCCGTTTTGCATGGAGCGAATCTTGAGCCAGTTCATACTTTTGCTGAGCACCTGCCACTTCATCGCAGCCGCGTTTGCGCCAAGATCTTAGTGTCCATGGGGCATTTCGACCGACCTCGTCCCGCTCAGGACCCCTGTACCCATGCGGCC
This sequence comes from uncultured Gammaproteobacteria bacterium, assembly GCA_966434585.1. Taxonomy (GTDB): domain Bacteria; phylum Pseudomonadota; class Gammaproteobacteria; order Steroidobacterales; family Steroidobacteraceae; genus DATELY01. The sequence continues at coordinate 456 of CBJNAT010000434.1, forward strand.
GGTTCGCGCGCTTCGCTTGCGCACAACGCGGCCTTGCGGATGGGTTTGCGCGTGCCGCCGACCCTCATGCCTTTCGTCCGACCGAGATTCCGGGATCTGTCGGCACCGCACAACATCTTTGCCGAGAACTTCGACACAGGCCGCGATTTGCCCTGCTTGGAACGCTGCATTTGCGCCACAGGGAGGTGTGGGGCACTGCTTTTCGGAGCCCGCGGCACCTTGCGCCGGACCTGCGCCTCGACACGGCGAGACGGTGCCCGCATGATCCCCCGCACCGAATGCCATGGTGTGCGGACTCATGAGCCCGTCAATCGCGTTCCAGTCGCACGTAGCCAAGACACAGCGGCCATACCTGGAACGTCTCCTGTTTTTCAATGCCTGTCAGGAGCGAGTGACGGACTGCATCGCGAATGCGGTCGAACATTTCGGCCCTCCCGAGATCCTCGAAGAAGACCAGCGCCTGCGCATACGGGTGGGCGGTGAAGCGGGCGTGCAATGCCTCTTTGCCGTGGAAAGCGAGACCGGGCGTCCCGTCGGCGTGGCGATCTACATCCGTCCAGAGCTCGAGCAGATCACGGTGCTGCACGTTTCGGTCGCGAGCGAGTACGCAACTGGCGGCTGGAAGGCGAACGAGCATTTGCTGTTGCGTTTGCTTCGGGAGCTGCGGCGCTCCACTCGACGCGTGAAAGGCGTGCGTCGGATCGAGCTCTTCTATTTGCGAGGCCGCTCGCCATCATCGCGACCGCGCCCGCTCCCCGTAAAGACTACGCTGTAGTCGCGCGCATCGGTGGCTGTGTCGCTCACACCTGCTCGAGACAGGCGCTCACACCTTCTGACATTCGCGCGCGTGAGCGCCGTGCTCGCGTTCGTCGGGTACTGCATCGGCACGGTGGGGTCCCGGCACTGGCTGCTCGATCTGTTCGTTCACTTCCGGGTGCAGTACGCGTGCGTGTTGTTTGTGAGCGCAATCGCCGCATCGATGCTGCGCGATCTACGCTGGGCCGCGGCAATCTGGATCGCTGCAGTTTGGGTGGCTTGGCCGCTCGCCCCGCGCTCGGAATCACTCGCTGCCGCAGCGAGCGACCGCATGATCGAAGCGCCCGTGTTCAAGGTCGCCACGCTGAATGCCTGGTTTCGCAATCCGGATACCCGTCGCGTCGCGGAATACGTGATGCGCTCTGGCGCGGATGTCGTATTCGTGCAGGAATTCGATCGCACGCGCATGCGGGAGCTCGCGGCGTTATTGCCTGCGCATTTCGCAACGGCGTTCGCTCCGGACATGGACCGGCGCGGCGCAGCGGTCGTGAGTCGCTGGCCGATCGAATCGTCGCAATCGCTACCGCTGGCGGGAACGTCGCGCTACTCGCACTGGGCTCGAGTGCGCTGGCAGGACACGAGCGTGCAAGTGATCGGCGTGCACTTCCCGTGGCCACTGACCCCACAGCTGTCGCATGAGCGCAATGCGCAGATGCAAGCGCTCGCTGCGTGGATGCGTGAGACAGCCGGCCCTCTAGTTGTCGGTGGCGACTTCAATCTGTCGCCATGGTCAGCGCAGTTTGCGAACGCACTGAGCGAAGCCGGCGCGCGCGACGCGCTGAGCTTGCGTCCGACCCTGTATACGTGGCCGACGTCATTTCTGCTCTTGGGGATACAGATCGATCACTGCCTGATTTCGCAGCACTGGCAGGTCGTCAGTACTGCACGAGGACCGAACGTCGGCTCGGATCACTTCCCCGTGGAAGTGGAGCTGCGATTGAACGCCTCGGCTACTCCTCGCGCGCCAGCCGCCGGATGATGTAGCCGCCCGATTTCTGGTCGGCTTCCAGCTCCACGAGCTTGCGACTCTGAGCGTCCTGCAGCAGATCGCTGAAGCTGCGAAAGCCGTAGTAACTCTCGTCGAAACCGGGATTGCGACGCTTCAATGCCTGCTTGACCATCGAGCCCCAGATCTTCTCGCCTGGATCGCGTTCGTCGGCCAATGCATCGATGGTGTCGAGCACTAGATCGAAGGCCTGCTGCCTGCGATCTTCGTCCCCCTTACCTGCCTCGATCTTGGCCGTCGTCTCCCTCGGCGTTTCTGCGGTCGCGGTCTTTGCGGGCGTCTTGCGTCGACTGCGCTGACCCTTTTGACTGCTGCGGCGAACGAGATCGTCGTAGAAGATGAACTCATCGCAGTTCGCCATCAGCAGATCCGAAGTCGAGCTCTTCACGCCGACGCCGATAACGGTCTTATTGTTCTCCCGCAGCTTGCTCACGAGCGGCGAGAAGTCGCTATCGCCGCTGATGATGACGAAGGTATCGACGTGTTCTTTGGTGTAGCACAGATCGAGTGCATCGACGACCAGGCGAATGTCCGCGGAGTTCTTGCCCGAGATGCGCACGTGCGGAATCTCGATCAGCTCGAAGGCGGCTTCGTGCATCGTTTTTTTGAAATCTTTGTAGCGATCCCAGTCGCAGTAGGCCTTCTTCACGACGATGCTGCCTTTCAACAGCAATCGTTCGAGCACGCGGTCGATGTCGAACTTCGCGTAGTTTGCATCGCGGACGCCAAGTGCGATGTTCTCGAAATCGCAGAACAGAGCCATGCTCGTGATGGGGTGGGACATAGGGGTATACGGGTATACGGGTTACGGGTTACGGGCTACAGCAAGCAAAGAACGAGGAACGACTGTCTGGCCGTAACCCGTGGCCCGTCGCCCGTTGGCCATTTTCATAGCCAACCTTTGCGCTTGAACCACCAGTACGGCAGCACCGCTGATACCAGCATAATGATGAGCGCAAACGGATAGCCCAAGCGCCAATCGAGCTCGGGCATGTGGTGGAAATTCATCCCGTAGACGCTGGCTATGAAGGTCGGCGGAAGAAACATGACCGCGGCCACGGAGAAGATCTTGATGATGTTGTTCTGCTCGATGTTGATCAGGCCCAGTGTGGCCTCGAGCAGGAAACTCACCTTGCCGGATAGGAAAGCCGCATAGTCGGACAGCGCGTTCACGTCGCGACTGCTCGACCGAAAGCGTGAGCGCAGCTCGTCAGTGAAGTCCGGCACCTGCGCCTGCTGCACGAACATCAGGAGTCGTCCCAAGCTGACCAGACTTTCCCGCGCCTTCGAATCGAGTTCGCCGCAGAAGCCGATCCTCTCGAGCAATGCTCGCAGATCTTCGCTCTTCGGCGGCTTGCCGCTCGCGCGGTGGAAGATGGTTTCGGACATGGCATCGACATCGGCGCCCACGCGTTCGAGCACATCGGCGATCCGCTGGACGAAGGCTTCGATCAGCCCGACCAGCACCGCTGGCCCGCTCTGTGTACTCCCGCCGTTACGTTCGGCGTAGGTAGCGAAGCTGCGGAAGGGTTTCGTGTCGACGTA
>CBJNAT010000435.1:0-3820 GCA_966434585.1 uncultured Gammaproteobacteria bacterium
GCCTTGAAGGCCGCGTCACTGCGGCTCTGAACAGGCTAAACAATGTGGAGTTGATGACAATGCCCAAGTTGAAGACGAACCGGGCAGCGGCGAAGCGTTTTCGCAAGACTGCCAATGGGTTCAAGCGAACCCAGTCCCACCGTCGCCACATCCTCACCAAGAAGCCGAGCAAGCGTAAGCGTCAGCTGCGCGCGCCCAGCATGGTGGCCAAGCAGGATCTCGGCCGGCTCGAACAGCTGTTGCCGCACGCTTAAGGCGAGGAGTTGAACGATGGCAAGAGTTAAACGCGGCGTCATTGCTCATGCACGCCACAAGAAGATCCTCGGCAAGGCCAAGGGTTACTACAACGCTCGTCGCAAGGTCTTCCGTGCGGCGAAACAGGCGGTCATCAAGGCCGGCCAGTATGCGTATCGCGACCGTCGAGCCAAGAAGCGCGACATGCGCGCGCTCTGGATCACACGCATCAATGCGGCTGCGCGCGAACATGGTCTCTCGTACAGCAAGCTAATCGCCGGTCTCAAGGCGGCTGGTTTGACGATGGATCGCAAGGTGCTCGCCGATATCGCGTACCACGATGCAGCTGCGTTCGGCGCGATCGCCGAAAAGGCCAAATCCAGCCTCGCAGCGTAATGACGACGGCTGGTCGTGCGTTCTGCCAGACCAGCCGCCTAGGTCGGTTGTCATTACCGATCGTTGAGTTGACAGGCGAGCGTTCCCTCCGGGACGCTCGCCTTTCTTTCAGATCTCCAGATCACGTACATGTCGAATACTGAAGTGCCGATCGAAGCACTGCTCGCGGCCGTGCTCCAAGAGATTGCCGGGTGCAGCGAATTGCCTGGGCTGGAACAGATTCGCGTCCGCGTCTTGGGCAAGAAGGGCGAGCTCACTGCACAGTTGAAGTCGTTGGGCGCAATGGATCCAGACGCTCGTCGCGCGTATGGCGCGCGTGTCAACGAAGCAAAGGATCAAATCACGCGAGCGATCGAAGAGCGTCGCGAAGCACTCGAAGCAGCGCAGCTCGTGCAGCAGCTCGAGCGTGATGCCATCGACGTAACGCTTCCCGGCCGCGGCCAGAACATTGGTGGGCTGCATCCCGTCGCGCGCGTGCGACGTCGCATCGAGGAGCTGTTTCTACGCGCGGGTTTCGAAGTGGCCGACGGCCCCGAGATCGAAGACGACTGGCACAACTTCGAAGCACTGAACATCCCCGCGAACCATCCGGCCCGGGCGATGCACGATACTTTTTACTTTGGTGACGGCCGCCTGCTGCGCACACACACATCGCCGGTACAGATCCGGGCAATGCAGGCGCGTTCCGCACCACTGCGCGTGATTGCGCCAGGTCGTGTGTATCGCTGCGATTCGGACATGACCCATACGCCGATGTTTCACCAGATCGAAGGACTGGTAGTCGATGAGAACATCACGCTCGCGAACCTTCGTGCGATCCTGTTGTACTTCATGCGAGGCGTGTTCGAGCAGGACGTGAACATTCGCTTCCGTCCCTCGTATTTCCCGTTCACCGAACCCTCAGCCGAGGTCGACATTTCCTGCGTGTCGTGTGGTGGCAATGGGTGCCGGCTATGCAAACACACCGGCTGGTTGGAAGTCGGCGGCTGCGGGATGGTGCATCCCAACGTGCTGCGCGCCGTGAACATCGATCCCGAGAAGTATTCGGGCTACGCGTTCGGGATGGGGATCGATCGGCTCGCACTTCTTCGCTACAACATCTCCGATCTGCGCATGTGCTTCGAAAACGACTTGCGCTTCCTGCAGCAGTTCCAGTGAGGCGCGCATGAAGATCAGTCTGAGTTGGCTGCGCGAGTGGGTAGATGCGGGCGAAGACGTTGCCGCGCTTTCACATCAATTGACGATGGCGGGCTTGGAGATCGAGGGCATCGGTCGCGTAGGGTCTGCTGTCAGCGGAGTTGTCGTCGGTGAGGTTCTCTCGGTGGAGAAACACCCGGATGCGGAGAAGCTCTCCGTCTGCAAGGTGAGCTCCGGCGCCGAGACGCTGCAGATCGTCTGCGGCGCGCCCAACGTGCGCGCCGGAATGAAGGCGCCACTGGCGACGATCGGTGCAAAGCTCCCTTCAGGCATGGAGATCAAACGAGCCAAACTGCGCGGTGTCGAATCGTTCGGCATGCTCTGTTCCGCGAAAGAGATTGGGTTGGAAGATGAGCAGGCAGGCTTGCTCGAGTTGCCGGCCGTCGCAGTGACGGGCACCTCTATACAGCAGGCGCTCCAGTTAGACGATGTGGTGCTCGAGATCAATCTCACACCGAATCGCGGCGATTGCATGAGTATGAGAGGCGTGGCTCGAGAGGTGGCCACGTTGCGCAAGGTGGAAATGCAGGAGCTGAATGCTGCAGCCATTGCGCCGAGCATCGCCGACAAGTTCCCCGTGAACATCGATGCGCCCACAGCCTGCCGCAAATTCGTGGGACGGGTGATTCGAGGCGTTCAAGCGAATGCGCGCTCGCCTTTGTGGTTGCGTGAACGGTTGCGACGAGCCGGCTTGCGTCCCGTCAGTGCGATCGTCGATGTGACGAACTACGTGATGCTCGAGCTCGGCCAGCCGATGCACGCCTACGATCTGGCGCAATTGACAGGCGAGATTCGCGTCCGCTTCGCGCAGCAGGGCGAGCAGCTCGAGCTCCTGGATGGTCGTACGGTCGCGTTGGACAAGGACGTGCTCGTCATTGCAGACCAATCACGAGCGCTCGGCATGGCTGGCGTCATGGGCGGTTCCGCCTCGGGCATCAGTGACTCCACACGCGATGTGTTCCTCGAAGTCGCGTATTTCGAGCCGGATGCCATTGCCGGTCGCGGTCGTCGTTATGGCCTCGTCACGGATGCATCGCAGCGTTTCGAGCGCGGCGTCGATCCGCATATCCAGGAGCGCGCGATCGAGCGTGCAACGCAACTGCTTCTCGAATGCGTTGGCGGTCAGGCAGGGCCGACCGTCGTCACGAGCTTCGAAACGGCTGTGCCGACACCCTCGATCTCGTTGCGCCATCAACGCATCCGTCGGCTCCTCGGCATCGATCTGTCGCACGCGGAAGTCGGTTCCATTCTGGGTCGGCTCGGGATGCACGTCTTGGCGCATAGCGAGGGATGGATGGTTCGCCCACCGTCCTGGCGTTTCGACTTGAGCATCGAGGAAGACCTGATCGAAGAGATCGCCCGTGTGCATGGCTTCGACAAAATTCCGCCGAGCGATGTCGCCGCTGCAGAACCCGCCCGCATGTTGAGCGAGGCGCAGCTCTCGGTGCAGCGCATGGCCGATCTGCTCGTGGATCGCGGTTATCAGGAAGCGATCACCTACAGCTTCGTCGACCCCAGTCTGCAGAGCGTGCTGTGTAAAGGCACCCCCACGATCGCACTCGCGAATCCACTCTCGGCAGAACTCGCCGAAATGCGCGTATCGCTCTGGCCGGGCCTGGTGCAGGCGCTGCGCGAAAATCAGCGGCGGCAGCAAACGCGTGTCCGTCTGTTCGAAATCGGCCGTGCGTTTCTGCAAAGCGGCGAAGTGGAAGTGATCGCAGGCGTGGCATCCGGCGCGCGTTGGCCGTTGCAGTGGGACGCTCAAGAAACAGTCGTGGATTTTTTCGATGTGAAGGGCGATGTCGAAGCGCTGCTCACGTTGAACGGCGTCGGCACTTTCCAATTCGAGCGTGCGGAACATCCGGCGCTTCACCCGGGGCAGAGCGCGCGCATCACTCGAGACGGTGTGCCTGTGGGTTGGATCGGCGCGCTGCATCCCTCGGCGATGAAGGCGCTCGACTTGACATATCCAGCCATCCTCTTCGAGCTCCAA
>CBJNAT010000436.1:0-3814 GCA_966434585.1 uncultured Gammaproteobacteria bacterium
GTGCTCGATCGCTCGTCGGTTGATAGAGCGTTGCGCCGCATGATGGCCGTGATGAGGCAACACGGCGTGATCGCGAAAGATGCGACCGAGCCGTTGTGGACAGGCGTGCCGGCGCCGTCCGGGATGGAGGAGAGTGCTGAATTCAAAGGCATCTGCAAGGAGCTCGTGGAGCACCCGGCGAATTTGCCGGTTTTTGAGAAGATCCTGGGTGAGCCTGCCTGCTCTGTGCCCATCGTGCAGTACCGTAGTTACACGCCGAACACTCCGCCGGGCCCCGTGCATCAAGACGGCTTCTACAGCCCTGGCATTCACGGCTATCGCCCCGTGTGGATGCCGCTGATGAAGATCGGTCCCGACGTCGGCAGCCTGATGCTTGCGCCTGGCCTTCACAAGAACGGCTTGATTCACAATCTCGCCAAGCCACCCATCTTTCCGATCCCTGCGGACAAGATCCCGGCAGACAGTTGGGCGACGACGACGTTCTACCCGGGCGATGTACTCGTCATTCATCCGCACACGCCGCATTTTGGCCTCGCGAATCGTTCGGATCGCCTGCGCTTCTCCATCGATACGCGAGTGCAGTCGGCGGCCAACCCGTGTGTGCTGCTGGGCGACGTGATCGCAACGACGCCACGCTCGGTGACGTTACGGACTGAATGGGGCGATCGCACGATCAGCATCGACGAGCGGACATACATTCGGACCGGCGAGAACCGAGGGGCGCGTATTCGGCTCGATGACTTCGAAAAGAACACGCCGGTCGGCTTGCGAGTGGTCGCTGCAATCGAGGGCGACGAAGCCACGGTGATCCGGCGCGCTTCCGAGGGATGACCCGAGCACAGTTCTCTCGCGAAGGCGCCAAGTACACCAACTTAAGACATTTCTTCCCTGCCGCTCTTGGCGCTCTTGGCGTCTGGCGAAAGACACCCCTTTTCTAAGGTAGGTGACGCCGGTTCGGTGTGTTATTCTGAACCACGTTCATATTTACGAACGCGAGCGATCCGTCAGATGAACTTCGAGTTCAGTCCGGAAGACGAGCAATTTCGGCAGGAGGTGCGTGCTTATATCCGTGAGCACCTGCCTGCGAGCGTTGCGCGCCGCAACCGGCTTTGGGGCAACGGCGAGCCGCGGTTCATGGACGATTATCGGCTCTGGCAGGGCACGCTCGCGCAGCAGGGCTGGGCGGCGCCACATTGGCCGGTGCAGTACGGCGGCACCGGGTGGTCGCCGCTTCGCAAGCACATCTTCATGGAAGAAGTTTATCGCGCCGATGCGCTCGACATGGGCTGGCAAGGCCTGCACATGGTCGCGCCCGTCATCATCGCGTTCGGCTCCGAGGAGCAGAAGCGCCGCTTTCTTCCCACCATCTACAACGGCAAGGATTATTGGTGTCAGGGCTTTTCGGAGCCCGGCGCCGGTTCCGATCTCGCCAACTTGCGGACACGCGCGGATCTCGTGGGTGACGAGTACGTCATCAACGGCCAGAAGATTTGGACCAGCGATGCCACTTACTCGAGCTGGGGCTTCTTCCTCGTGCGGACCGACCCAAACGTCAAGCCGCAGCGGGGCATCTCGTTTCTGCTCGTGGACATGAAGACACCCGGCATTACCGTGCGGCCCATTCAGTCGATCGACGGTGCTCACGGGCTCAATGAAGTGTTCCTCGAGAACGTGCGCGTGCCCAAAGAAAACCTGGTCGGCGAGCCGGGTCAGGGTTGGACTTACGCCAAGTACCTGCTCGACAAAGAGCGCACGACCAGCGCGTTTCTGTATTGGAACAAGCGACAACTTCAGGCAGCGCGCGAGATCGCGCAACGCGAGCGCGTCGGCGGAGTTCCGGTCATCGAGACACCCGAGTTCGCGCGCAAGCTCGCCCGCGTGGAGATGGATTTGCTCGCTCTCGAATGGTCGGTGTTGCGGATCCTCGCGGAGGAAAAGCAGAGCGCGGACATGAATGCGGTCGTTTCCGCACTCAAGATCCGCGGCTCGGAAATGCAACAGCGCGTGACGGAATTGCAAATGGACGCTTTGGGTCCCCACGCGTTGCGCTTCTTCACGGACGAGGAGATCCACGCGCCAGAGCCGCCGGTCTCTGCGTTGTGGCCAGAGCACGTGTTCTGGCGATCGCAGCGTTTCCTCATCACGCGTGCGTCGACGGTCTATGGCGGCGCGCGCGAAGTGCAAAAGAACATCATCGCCCGTTTGGCGTTCGGTTTGTAAGCGACGGCCCACCGATGAATTTCAATCTCACAGACGAACAGCAGATGCTGCGCGATGGCGTGCGACGCTTCGGCAGCGAGCAGTACTCATTTGAGGCACGCAAGCACTTGCTTGCGAGCCCTGAGCGATTCAGCGCCGAGCACTGGAACACGTACGCAGAGCTCGGTTGGCTCGCGCTGGGTTTGCCGGAAGATGCGGGCGGGCTCGGCTGCTCCTTCGTGGAGACGGCGCTCGTCATGCAGGAGTTCGGTCGCGTGCTCGCGCTCGAGCCGTATGCGACATCGGCCATCCTGTGCGCGCGCATCGTCGATGCGTCAGAGCAGCACCGTGGCGAGCTGCTGCCGGAGCTTGCTGCCGGCAATCTGCGGCTGGCGCTTGCGCACACTGAAATGGATGCGCGATATGAGCTCGATCGAGTAGCCACGACAGCGACGCCGACCGGAGACGGTTACGTGCTCGATGGCGTGAAGACGCTGGCGTTCGATGCGCCATCCGCACACCAGCTCATCGTTTCAGCGGCAATGGATGGCGGTTTCGGCCTGTTCGTTCTCCCAATCGATGCCGCGGGTCTCGGGCTGAATGCGTACCCACTGATCGACGGCACGCGCGCCGCTGACGTCGAGCTGAAATCTGTGCGTGTGTCTCGATCGGCATTGCTTATTGAGCCACAGCGCGCTCTCGCCGTACTTCAGGAAGCCGTTGACCGAGTCGTCCTCGCGCAAGTGGCCGAGGCGCTCGGCGCGATGGAAGCCGTGCTCGAGATCACGAGCGGCTACATCAAACAGCGCGTGCAGTTCGGCCAGCCCATCGGCAAATTCCAGGCGCTACAACACCGCATGGCGGAAATGTTCGTGGAAGTGCAGGAGACGCGCTCCATTCTATATCGCGGCATGGCGCTTCTCGATGCTGCACCCGCAGAGCGTCAACGCGCGATTTCGGCGGCCAAGGTCGTTGCATCGAACGCAGGCAAGCTTGTCGGTGCGCAAGGCATCCAGCTGCACGGCGGCATCGGCATGACAGAGGAATACTCGGTCGGTCATTACTACAAGAAACTCATCGCGCTCGAGAAGCGGTTCGGCGACACCGAGTATCACGTGTCGCGGTATCTCAGCGGCGATGCAGGCTGAGCGATAGCGAGGGCACACATGAGAGATGAGTTTCCACGCGGCAAGACGGCGATCGTCGGTGCGGCAACGTTCGGCATGGGGGAGGCGCCCGGATTCACCACGTCCGAGCTGGCAGCTCACGCGAGTGTTCGTGCATTGGCGCAAGCGGGACTCACACTGAAGGACGTCGATGGCCTTTTCGTGTTGCTGCCGGACGAATCGCTCGGTCTCAGTGTCTTCTCCGAATATCTCGGCATTCAGCCTCGTTTCGCCGACAACACGCGGACGGGCGGCTCGTCATTCGAGATCTACGCCAGCATCGCAGCGCTCGCGCTCGCCGCAGGTCAGTGCGATGTCGCGCTGATCGCGTATGGCAGCAATCAGCGCACGAGCACCGGCAAGCTCGTGTCCACATCACGCCCGTCGCCGTGGGAGACGCCGTACAAGCCCATGCGCCCAGTGTCTTCGTATGCGTTCGCGGCCGCCCG
>CBJNAT010000437.1:0-3806 GCA_966434585.1 uncultured Gammaproteobacteria bacterium
TCAAAGCTCGCCACCTGCGGCGGCGGGGCACATCCCTGTGCCCGGGTGGCACTCGATGAGGTGTTTCATGAATTCGGGGTCGTGCACAGCGCGATGAACAACTAGAACCTATCTCAAAATCGCCGAGAGACGTTTATTGGCGTTCCGCCGGAGCGCAGGAACCGCAGCATATATGCAGATATGTGAGGATTCCGAGCACCGCCGGGACGCCAAGAAATCGGCTCGCAGGCATTTTGAGATAGGCTCTAGTAGGTGCGGCGTAGCTGGGCCTGGAGCCACCAGGCCTTCGCGAACCGTAACTCGCCGATGACCGCCCGCGGGGACACGCCCAGGAGCGAAGCCGTGCCGCGGGCGCCGAGCCCACCGAAGTAGAACAGATCGATCATCCGTGTGCAGACGGGATCGAAGCTCTGCACGCGATGAAACCAGTCATCGAATGCCCGCAGCCGTGCGTGGTCCGCGAGTCGCTCGTCCGCGAATCGGCTTACCACGGCTTCTCGAGCAAGCGGCGCAGCGAATGCGAGAAAGCGGGTTCGCTCCTCATCGCTGCGTTCGACGCCGCCTAAGTGCACGAAGATCTCCTCGAGGACGTCTGTCAGCGGCAGGCGCACACGCGCCGGCGCTCCACTGACTCGGCGGTGAAGCTCCAACTCGAGCAGCGGTTGCAACCGCTCGAGTGCGTCCCGATCCAGTGGGTGCGACATACCGACCTTGGCCTCCACGCTGTTCCCTTGCCGGCACACGAGTGGTTCACCGGCGCTGCTTGATAAGATCCGTTTCGCCAGGGAGATTATCCCAAAATGGGATAATCCTATAACAGGATTATAGACGTGGGCGACCTTGGTGGGAGCCCATGTCTTGAAAACGCTGCGTTCTGCGGATCACCGTCACCTGATTGCGTTGCTCGTGGGCGCCAGGGAGAAGGCTGGTCTTACGCAGCAACAGCTCGCTGACCGCTTGGGTAAGCCGCAGAGCTTCGTTGCAAAGTACGAGGTCGGCGAGCGTCGCATCGATGTGATCGAGTTTCTCGCCATCTCACGTGCATTGGATCTCGATCCCGCGCGTACCGTGCGCGAGATGAGCGCTAAGTACAAAGCCTAGCGGCTAGCGCTGCAGGGCATCCGCGCAGCTGTGCAGCCAATCGAGCAACCGTGCTTCGTCGATCGCCGCGTCCTGGACGGTGATCAGTGCGGCTCGATGCCACTGGACTTTGAGGAAGTGGGCTAGCGTGGTCGCGAACGCCGGAAAGACGGCGTGGCCCGCGAGCTTCGGCCATCGTCCAATCGCCTTCAGCGCTGCCGCATCTGTGTCGACCGTGATACCCGCGGGCCGCCATTGCGCCGAGTACAGCCGGTCGAGCCGTGCAATCTGCACACGCCATTGGCCGGGCGCAGTGACCAGCAGCTCCAGCGAGGTGTCCTGCGGCTTCAAAGCACTCTTGCGAGTAACCCAAAACTCCGGGGACGCGGTGCCGAGACGGATGCTCGCGTGCCAGTTCTCCGCCTGCGGCTGAATGCCCACCAGACGGGCCCACTCGATGTTGTCGCAGGGTACGTCGAATCGACTCAGCAGCTCGGCGCAGAACTTGGTCGCACCCCCGAGCGAGGGGCGTTCCTCATACAGCCGCAGCTGGTGCACCAGGGTGAGGAGTGCAGGCAAGTCCTTCTGCCCCGAATAGCGCTCAGCAACCTTCATCAGGATCGTGAGATCGTCCGGCTGAGCACGCTGGATCAAGACCAGATCGAGAAAGTGCAAGAGCTTGCGGTCGAGCGTGTTTTGACCCGCAAGGTGCAAACCCAGCGCATCGACCACGGAATCGGCGAAGCTGCCGTGATTGGCGAACCGCTGCATGCGGTCCGCATCGGCTCGCGTCGCGGGTACGTCCAGCTCAGCTACGCGTGCGTTGAACAGACTCCATTCGCGCAGCAGGGACTCTTCTAGCGCAAGAGCAGTGATCGATTTGTCGTTCAAGGTCAACCCGTCGTGTCGATGCGCGGCTCGCGCCCAGCCGAGCCGCATGGGATCGGCGGGCGATTCTCCAGCATCCAGGAGGGGTGTGGCGGGCGAGGTCGGGCGCTTGTGATCTGCGTCACATTTCGCTCAGCAGCACAGTGGGCCGACTCCCCGGAATGGTTGGTTCGTCGCGATCACTTGCAGTCGCCAGTGATTGCACTTGTAACCATTTACATGTGCAGGCTCTGCTCTATCGACGGCGGGCCCCCGATAGCTGTTGAGCAGCCTGTTCATCCCGCTAATCCTGTCCAATTTTTCTGATCGAGGTGACGCCTACCTTGGTCCCATTCCATGAGTGGACTATATGAAGCGCCTGTGGTCTGATTTCTCATCCATCGGGACTGCGAGAGTTGCGGGGGCGATTCGATTTTGCGCTGCCCGATCTGTAACGCTCTCGAGAGCTACGAATCATGAGTCCAGTCCGTTTGCTGAAGCTACGTCCGCGTCTGCGTGTGCTGCCGATCCTCGCGGTTTGCGCGATCTGCTTGGGCGCCACCTCGCAATCGTGCCGGCTGGGGCGTGATGCCAAGAACAACAGCGACTTTTCGGATTTCTCGGTGGAGTTGCAGCTCCAGAACGACGCCGGAGAACCGACGACCACGTTCGATCAGCAGGACCGCGTCCAATTCGTCTTGCGCGTGACCAACACGGGGGATGAGAAAGTGACGTTCGAATTCCCCACGACGCGACAGGCCGACGTGGCAATTGTCACCGACGACAGGGCCGAGGAAGTCGTGTGGGTCGCATCAGAGGTGCTTTCGGACCAGAACACGCCGACGGAGGTCGAGTTCGCAGCCGGTGAAACGAGAACCTTCACGTTCGACGGCGTCCTCGTCGACGAACAGGGCGAGTATCTCCGCAGGCGCGACTATCAGGCCGTGGGAGCGCTGAATTTCGAGATCCCGAACTTTCCCACGGACCCGCTCGCAGAGAATGATCTCGCCTCGGATCCGGTACCTTTCACGATCGATTAGCGTTCCATGGCGCGCCATTCGGGGCAGACGCGCCGTATCGGCCTGATTGCAGACACCCACGGCTTGCTGCGCCCCGAAGCACTCGAGGCGCTACGCGGCGTCGACCGCATCATCCACGCAGGGGACGTCGGCAGTCCGGAAGTCCTCGAGGGTTTGCAGGCGATCGCACCCGTGACCGCGGTTCGCGGCAACAACGATATCGAGGGTTGGGCGCAACGCCTTCCGCTAAGCGCGACCCTCAAGGTGAGCGGGTTTGTGTTTTACGTCATTCACGAGCTGGCCCACTTGCGCACGCATGCGGCGCCCGAGAACGCCAGTGTCATCGTGACCGGACACTCGCATCGGCCGCTGATCGAGTCTCGCGACGGTGTGTTGTTCGTCAATCCCGGCAGTGCGGGGCCGCGGCGCTTCAAGCTGCCCGTCACGGTGGCGCTTGCGGCGCTCATTCGCGGCAAGCTCCAGGCGGAAATTCTCGCGCTGAACGTCGCGCCTCCAAAGCGCAGCTAGCTGTTCATCACCAGTTGTAGCCTATCGTGACGACGCCGAAGGCGACACTGCCGTCGATGTCGCCATCGGAGTAGCCAATGCTCGGTGCGACCGACCAGTGATCGCCGAAGAGCACGAGCACTGAAAGTTCTGTGGTATCCGTCACTTCCTCTGTTTGCCACGCTTTGTCGCGCCAGTGCTGGAGCGTGAGCGACATCGAGGAAAAGCGATACGTCGCGCCGATGCCGAATGAGCGATCGAGGAACGCCTCTTCACGAGTAACACCGGAGCCGCTGAGGTACAGCAGCCGCGACAAATAGGGATGGTTCGATG
>CBJNAT010000438.1:0-3802 GCA_966434585.1 uncultured Gammaproteobacteria bacterium
GGTCGGCACGGGCTGCTCGAGCTGCGTGCGTTTGAAATGCCACCCCATGCGCGCATGAGTCTCACGCAGCAACTGCTGCTGCGATCATTACTGGCGCGCTTCTGGAAAACACCGTACGAGCCGAACCGCCTCGCGCGCTGGGGCACGGAATTGCACGACCGCTTCATGCTGCCGTACTTCGTCGAGCAGGACTTCGAAGACGTGATCGGGGAGCAGAACGCGGCCGGTTATCCGCTGCAGTGGGAGTGGTTCGCCCCGCATTTCGAGTTCCGCTTTCCCAAGTACGGCGACTTCGCCACGCGCGGCATCGAAGTCGAGCTGCGACAGGCGTTGGAGCCGTGGCATGTCATGGGCGAGGAAGGCGCACCCGGCGGGGCCGTGCGCTATGTGGATTCGTCGGTCGAGCGCTTGCAAGTGAAAGCCACGGGACTTGCACCCGATCGTTATGCGCTCACCTGCAACGGCCGGCAGATTCCGTTGCGTCCGACCGGCGGTGTCGGCGAGTTCGTCGGCGGTGTTCGCTATCGCGCCTGGCAGCCGCCCTCGGCTTTGCACCCCACCATCGGCGTGCATGCGCCGCTCGTGTTCGATCTCATCGATACCTGGATGGATCGTTCCCTCGGAGGCTGTCAGTATCACGTCATGCATCCCGGCGGCCGCAATTACGTCAGCTTCCCCGTCAACGCTTTCGAATCCGAAAGCCGACGGCTTGCGCGCTTCTTCCGCATGGGCCACACGCCGGGGCGCCTCACCGCGGAGCCGACGCCGACGAGTCCTGAGTTTCCGTTTACGTTGGACTTGCGGACGCAAGGGACGTGGGACGTGGGACCTGGGGCGTGAGGTCAGAGGCACGTGCACTCTGTCTTCCCCCCGACCCCAAGCCCCAGGCCCCAGGCCCTCACCGGCTATCTCCCCGACGCACGCCGGTATGACGAACTGCTCGACGCCAAAGGCCAACTGCGGCCGCATTGGCAGGCGCTGATCTCTCGCGTTGCGGGTGACAATGCCCGCGAAGAAGCGCGTCGTAGTCTCGAGCTCACGCGCCGACTCATCGTCGAGAACGGCGTGACGTACAACATCTACGCCGACCCGC
This sequence comes from uncultured Gammaproteobacteria bacterium, assembly GCA_966434585.1. Lineage (GTDB taxonomy): Bacteria > Pseudomonadota > Gammaproteobacteria > Steroidobacterales > Steroidobacteraceae > DATELY01. Next base: position 1,094 of record CBJNAT010000438.1, read on the forward strand.
AAGGCGCCGATCGGCCGTGGGCGCTCGATCCTCTGCCGCTGATCATCAGCGCGGACGAGTGGCGCACGATCGAACATGGAGTCGCGCAGCGCGCTCAGCTGCTCGATTCACTCCTCGCTGATTTGTACGGGCCGCAGAAGTTGCTCGCCGAAGGCTTGGTGCCCCCTGCGCTCGCGTACGGTCATCCGAACTTCCTCTGGCCGTGTCACGGCGTCGTGCCGCAAGGCAATCAGTGGCTGCACATCTACGCCGCCGATCTCGCACGTGCCCCCGATGGACGCTGGTGGCTGCTCGCGGATCGTACGCAGGCTCCTTCAGGTGCCGGGTATGCCCTGGAGAATCGCGAGATCGTCGAGCAAGTACTGCCTGAGGCGATCCGGGATCTGCGTGTGCGCAGCGTGCGCGAGTTCTTCGAGAGCTTTCGCGAGCGGATGTTGACGCTCGCGCAGGCAGACGAGCCGCTCGCCGTGATTCTCACGCCCGGCCCGTTCAACGAAACGTATTTCGAGCACGCGTATCTCGCGCGACAACTCGGCCTCGTGCTGGCCGAAGGTCAGGACCTCACCGTACGCGATGACACGGTGTACTTGAAGACGCTCGCTGGACTGAAGCGTGTGCACACCCTCTACCGCCGGCTCGATGACGACTTCTGCGATCCGGTGGAATTGCGCGGCGACTCGGCGCTCGGTGTTCCAGGGTTACTCGGTGCCGTTCGCGCGGGCCGTGTCGCGCTCGCGAATGCATTGGGCACTGGCGTTCTGGAATCGGCTGCATGGCATGGTTTCCTACCGGGTGTCGCCGAACGCTTGCTCGGCGAGTCGCTGACGTTACCGTCCGTTGCGACGTGGTGGTGCGGCGAAGAACCGGCGCTCGAATACGTGCTCGCGAATCTCGATCGGCTGGTATTGAAACCCACGTACCCGAATCAGCGCTTCGAGCCCGTGTTCGGATACATGCTCGAGGGTGCAGCGCGCGACGCAGTGATCGCGCGCGTGCGGGGTCGACCTTACGCTTACGTGGCGCAGGAGCACATTGCGTTGTCGCAAGCGCCGGTGTGGCGCACGAGCGGCAGCTTCGTCAGTAAGGCCATCAGCATGCGCGTCTACGCGATCACGACACCCAACGGTCGCGTCGTCATGCCTGGCGGGCTCGCCCGCGTGTCGACCGAGGCGTCCGTCGATGTCGTCTCCACTCAGCGCGGCGGGGGCAGCAAGGACGTATGGATTCTGTCGGACGAGTCCGTGTCCCCCATGGCACCCGCGCCGAGCGTGGGACGTCTGACTATCCGTCACGATGATGTGGCCTCGCGGCTGGTCGAGAACCTCTACTGGTTCGGCCGCTACACGGTGCGCTGCGAAGACAAAGCGCGCCTGATGCGAGCGACGCTGATTGCACGCGCGGACGAGGCGTTGTGGCGCAGTGCCATGCGCATCTGTCGTGAGCTCGGTGTGATCGCAGCCGATGTAGAACCCGCGACCAGTCTGCGCGACGAGCGCAATCCGTACGGCATCATCGCGGACGTGCGTCGCCTCGGCTGGTGTGCCTCGCAGGTCCGCAGTCGGCTATCGAGCAGTCACTGGCACGCGATCATGGATCTGCAACACCAACTGCAGGATTCGATCTCGCAACGCGCAGACCCCATCGAAGCTTTGGATCGCTTGCTGCTCTCGCTCGCGGCCGTCGCAGGCTTTGCGTTCGATCACATGACGCGCGATGAAGGCTGGCGTCTGCTGCGCATCGGACGCCGGCTCGAGCGCCTCCAGCTGCTCGCATCGCTTCTCGCTCAGCATCTGCTCTCGGACGCCGCGACTCGTCCCACGCAGATTCAATGGGTCATGCGTGCGTGCGACAGCAGTCGCGTGTACCGCGCTCGCTATGTCGTCGCGCCGCGTCTCGGGCCCATGCTGGATCTGCTGTTGCGGGATGCCGAGCATCCCCGCGCGCTCGAATTTCAGTGGCAAGCGATCGCGAATGACATCGCGGCGCTCGCCGCCGCACTCGGCAACAGCAGCGAGCTGCGGCTGGACCTCGCCGTACCGGCACTCACGGATGAGGAGTTGTCGGTGCTCGAGGCTCATAATGACGAGGGCTGCGATGCCCGGAGCAGTCTCGCGATTCGGCTGAAGACGTTGAGCAGCGCGGCAGGACAACTCTCCGATCGCTTGTCGTTGCGCTACTTCTCGCACGTTGGCGCGGAAGCCCACGCGCTCGCGACATGAAGTACCACGTTCGCCACGACACCGTGTACACGTACGGCAGCGACGTCGTGCACTCGCACCAGCTGCTGCATTTGATTCCGCGACCCTCGCGTTACCAAGAATGCTTGCAGCACGCCATCCAGCTCACGCCAGGCACGAGCCGGCGGCGCGATGAAGTGGATGCGTTCGGCAATCTCGTCACGCGCGTGGAATTCGAAGTCCCGCATCGCAGACTCGAAGTGCGCGCGGAGATGGAAGTCGAAGTGCATCCGCAACCGGCCTTCGCACCCTCGGACTCGCAGCCGTGGGAACAGACCCGCGCGATGTTGGCCTATCACGGCCAGTGGCCTTCCCGCTCGGACCTCGAAGCCTGCCGCTTCCGCCACGAGTCGCCCTATGTGCGTGTGAAGCAGATGTTCACGGACTTCGCGGCCGACTGCTTCCCGCCGAACGAGCCGATCCTCGTCGGTGCGGAAAGCTTGATGAAGAAGACCCACCGCGAGCTGCGCTA
>CBJNAT010000439.1:0-3796 GCA_966434585.1 uncultured Gammaproteobacteria bacterium
CGCCGCGTCCGGGTCGGGCGCGGTGCCGAGCAGGACCACCTCGCGGTTCTGCCGCTGGGCGCGCTCGGCGAAGCGCTCGAGCGCCTCGGTGCGCCGTGCCCAGCCGGGCGCTGCCGCCCAGCCGTCGTCCACTACCAGCACGTCGAAGCTTTGGCTTTTCATATGCGCCGTCCAGTTATTACAACTGGCACGCACATGAAAAATGCTCTTCCATCCAGATCGTTCCACTGCAGCGTCGTCCGCGCGGCGTTCAAAAAGGCAGAGTGCCGCGGACGGTGGAGGTGTTTGGGAGATCCATCAGCTCGGTCCAATCATCGATCTCCTCCGAGAGTACAGCGGCGCCGATCTGCAGGCGGTCCCGCAGCTCCTGCAAGACTTGGCCGATCGTAGGCTCGCTGCCACAGCTGAACTGACGCTGCTCGATCCGAATCTCGTCAAAAAAGCTCTGCCTGAAAGGACCATAGCCACTGGATCGGCTGAACGAAACCAGCAACCCCGCGATCTCGACCTCGATACGAAGAATGAGCTCGCGGTCGGCAGCGATGATCCGCTGAACGGCTTCTGGCGGGTGTTCCGATGTGAAGTCGCTGGAAATCGGTACGTCGTGCTCGATCCAGAGACGCTCGGCCAGCAGCGAATGCCGCCACTTGCGCGAGACGGCTCGAAAGCAACCGTAGATCTCGGCGTCTGTCGGTGCTGCGATGAGGAGCAGGCAATGCCCGCTTGGCTCATCTGCATGCGTGAAGTGATCCGGCACGTGTTTCATATTCTCGATTGCGTACGTACGAGGAGGCCCTCGGGTTCCTCGAGCGGACGCTGCCCCAGTCGCTGTTTCAAGCTAAAACCGCCAGCTCACCTTGCCGTACACACTGCGCTCGATCGCGCCTCGCGCCTGCGGGGTGCCAAACTCCACGTGCCGTCGATGCAGCAAATTGCGGCCCACGAGCGAAACGTCGAGCGGCTCCCAGCCGCGCCAAGCCAGCCGCACATCCAACTCTGTGTATCCATCGATGCCGCTGCCATCCACGATCGCCGGTAGGCTTTCGATGTCGCTCAGGCTGCGCCAGTGCATGTCCAGCTGCCAGTCGGGCGAGAGATCCAGCAGTGAGCGCAATCCAAACTGGTGCTTCGGTGTAGCGCCTTGCAGAAAGCGTCCGCGATTGAGATCGAGACCGTGGGGCTGAAGTTCGAGATCCACATAGGCATAGCTCGCTATCAAACGCCACGAGCTCATCGGGGAATACGTGACTTGAGTTTCGACGCCCCTTGCCTGCCCATCCATGCGATTCTGATTCTCAATGGGTATGACGGCACGCCCCGATGAATCGACGAACGGCGTGCCCAGTTCGAGCGTCGCCAAGTCCTCGTAGTCGTTGTAGAACCCGGCCGTGTCGACGAAGAGATCATCGAGCACGTGCCAGCGATACCCCACCTCGTACGCGAGCAGCCGCTCGGCATCGAAGTCCTCATTACCCAGCAAGCGCACGACGGGATTACCGGCAGGATCGGTAACGTCGACGGCGATGTCCCGTTCAATCCGCGTCGGCACTCTGGCCGCCCGGGAGACTGCAGCCCATGCGGTGTGGGCACTCGAGATGCGCCACGCGGCACGCACGCTCGGCTGCACTTCGAAGCCGCTGAAATCGTTGTGCTCGAATTTACTGCCGAGGGTGAGATGCAACGTATCGCGCAGCGAAATCTCATCCTGGACGAAAGCGCTGAAAATCTCGTCCTCGGAATCGTGAGGATCGAGCGCGAAAATACCCTTGCCTTCGTTATCGTTGGCCGCGTATCGGTAGTTGACGCCCCACACGACATGGTGTCGAGTCGCGCCCTCAATTTCATGCTGCAGGTCGATGTCGACCGTATCGAGGCTGTCGTCGTAACTCGGATCCTCGCGCCGTGTGCGGTCGTAGTACACCCGCAATTGCAGATTGGAATCGGGCGTGAACGTGCGGCGCCAGCGACTCAGCACATGCCCGCCCCGCAGATCCACCTCCAGATCGCCGCTGGGGCCTGCGCGGCCGATGACTTCGATGGAAGGCGCAAGCTGTCCCACCTTGCCCTCATAGATATCGCCTTGCACCGTCAGCGTGTCGCGCGAGGTGATGTCCCAGTCGGCGCGCATGCCGAACCGAGTCATGTGCCATTCATCCTCGCTCTGCGCGGCGCGATTGAACGTGCCATCGTGATCGGCGTATTGCGCATAGAAGCGGTAGTAGCCGTCCTCCGCGATCGTCCCGCCATAGCGAGCGCCTGCGAAGCCACGCAGTTCATCGCCCATCGCCGCCTCGGCGTAGGTCCCCTGCGTATCGCGCGCGCTCTTTGTCTGGATATTGATGACACCGTTCACGGCATTGGATCCCCACTGCGTGGCGCCCGGACCCCGGATCACCTCGATGCGATCGACATCTTCCAGTAGGTACCCCTGCACGTCCCAGAACACGCCCGAGTACAAGGGTGTGTAAATGCTGCGGCTATCCGCCAGGACAAGCAGCTTCTCGGAGTTCACGCTGCTGAAGCCGCGCGAGCTGATGGCCCAGGTACTCGACGTGGTCTGCGCAACATGCAAGCCGGGTACTGCGCGCAGGGTTTCGGGCAGTGTCGTGGCTCCAGAACGACGGATGTCTTCCTGCGAGATGACGGCGATCGCTGCAGCAGCATCACGCCACTGTTCCTCCTTCCTCGAAACCGAAGTGACCTGCACGTTCAGCAGATCATCGAAGCTCAGCAGCTTCAGATCCTGCACCGAAGTCATCTCGCGCGCCTGCGTCGTGAACGAGGCGAGCGAGCCCATCAGCACGCCCGTGAGCGCAGTCGAGCGCCGCACCCGGTTCCGTCGGCCCGGTAGGTCAGAACGTCGCACCATGACGATCACGTCTCCGCAGTGGAATGGCTCCGTGCCGTGAGCTCGGAGAGTACTTGCCGCAGCTCCGAAATTTGCGGCGGCTTACCCAGCAGCGCGTCCACGTGTTCCGGAACGCTCTGCTCCGTGTTGAAGCGCTGCCCCCAACCGGTGAGCAGTAAGACGGGGGTCTGCGGTGAGAGATGTTTGACCGCGGACGCGACGGCCCGCCCGTCGACATACGGCATGCCGAGATCGGTCATCACCAGATCGAACTCGCGGCACTCGCGGTGAGCGGCGGTGAAGAGATCGATCCCCTCTTGACCTCCTTCGGCTATTGCAACGTCGTGACCTTCCCCCTCGAGAATGCGCAGAAGCGCCTCGCTGAGCAGCGGGTCATCGTCGACAACGAGCAATTTGAGCTTGCGCTCAGGCGCAAGCGGTTGGGGTCGATGCGCCTCTGCAGCCGATTTCGCAGCCGCGACCGCGAACTGCAAGCGGATCGTCGTTCCGACGCCCGGCGCGCTCTCGATTTCCAGACGCGTACCGTGCCGTTCGGCCATGCCGTACACCATCGCGAGACCCATGCCGCTGCCGCGCTCGCCTTTAGTGGTGAAGAACGGTTCGAGGCACCGACGACGAGTGCTTTCGTCCATGCCGATGCCGGTATCCGACACTTCCAGCCTAATGGCTTGCGTGCCGCTCGTACGGTCACCGATGGCCTGCGTTCGCAGCGTCATCGTGCCGCCATCGGGCATCGCATCGACCGCGTTGAAGATGAGATTCGTGAGCGCATCGCGCAGATCGCTCTCGATCCCCAACATCTTGGGCGCACCCATCGTCAGCTCGGTGCGCACCGTAATGACGATGCCCCGCTCCTGCGGCATGTCGCTCCAACGAGCGCGCGTCAATGTCAGCGCCTGCTGGACGATCGCATTGATGTCCACCGGC
>CBJNAT010000440.1:0-3794 GCA_966434585.1 uncultured Gammaproteobacteria bacterium
CGATTTGCGCTTCGCCTCCGAAGACACGGTCATCACGACCGCATTTGCACGCATCGGGCTCGCATCCGAATACGGCATGGCTTGGGCGCTCACGCGTGTGGTGGGCCACGGTAACGCTTTCGATCTGTTGCTCTCCGCGCGCAAGGTGAAGGGCGCCGAAGCGTTGCGCCTCGGTCTCGTGAATCAGGTGTATCCGTCAGACAAACTCGCTGCAGCGACGTATGCGTACGCGCGCGATCTTGCCGACAACGTCTCGCCGCGCTCCATGCGCGTGCTGAAGCGACAGCTATGGGAGCTTCCGTTCCAGAGTCTGCACGAGGCAGTCATGAGTGACGCTCGCGACATGCTCGAGGCCAACGTGTGCGACGACTTCAAGGAAGGCAAACGCGCGTTCATGGAGAAGCGCAAACCCAACTTCACAGGTAAGTAGCACATGCACCTGGAAGAGACGCCCGAAGATCTCGCGTTCCGCGCCGAAGTGCGCGCGTTCGTCGAGGGCAACCTGCCCACCGATATCCGCGATCGCGTGTTCGGCTTCCGCCGCGTCGAACGTGAGGACTACGTGCGCTGGCAGAAGATCCTGCACAGGCGTGGGTGGGGCGCGCCGGGTTGGCCGAAAGAGTACGGCGGCACGGGTTGGAACGCGCGACAACGCACGATCTTCGAAGAAGAGTGCTTCTCGGCCGGTGCGCCACGCCAGATGCCATTCGGCTTATCGATGGTGGGGCCAGTGATCATCGCCTTTGGCGGGCCAGAGCAGAAAGCGCGCCATCTGTCGAAAATCATCTCGATGGACGAGTGGTGGTGTCAGGGCTATTCAGAGCCGGGTGCAGGTTCAGACCTGGCATCGTTGAGCACACGAGCCGAACGCAAAGGTGACCGGTACATCGTCAACGGTCAGAAGACTTGGACGAGCTTCGCGCATTGGGCGACGTGGATTTTCTGTCTCGTGCGCACGTCGACGGAAGGCAAGCCGCAGCAGGGCATTTCGTTCCTGTTGATCGACATGAAGTCGCCGGGCGTCACGGTCAAACCGATCCGCACGCTGGATCAGGGCCATGACGTCAACGAGGTGTTCTTCGACAATGTCGAAGTGCCGCTCGAGAACCGCATCGGTGAAGAGAACCAGGGTTGGACGATCGCGAAGTACCTGCTTGGACACGAGCGCACGAACATCGCAGGCATCGGCATGTGCAAGCGTCTGCTGCGACGCTTGAAGGAATACGCGCGTAGCGAAGTCAAACGCGGCAAGCCGCTCATCGAAGATCCGCGCTTTCGCGATCGCATCGCGCGCATGGAGATCGAAGTGCTGTCACACGAGTGGTCGCTCATGCGGATGATCTCGCTGCAGGGCGCGGGCAAGGCGGTCGATGTGGAAGCGTCCATCCTCAAGATTCGTGGCTCCGAGATTCAGCAGGATTTGGGCGAGTTGCTGATGGAATGCGCAGGTCCCTACGCGCTGCCGTATCTCCCGCAGGCGCTTGAGATGAACTACAGCGGCTCGACGGCTGGCGGTGCACATCTCAACGGACTTGCGGCCCAGTACTTCGATTTGCGCAAAGTCGCGATCTACGGCGGCACGAATGAGGTGCAGAAGAACCTCATTGCCAAAGCCGTTCTCGGTACTTGACGTGGACTTCAACTACACAGACGAACAGCAGATGCTCGCCGATACGGTCGAGCGCTTCATCGCGGACGCTTATCCGCTCGAGAAGCGTCGCGCGCTCGCAGCATCAGCGTTGGGTTTCTCCGCGGAGTACTGGCAGCAGTTTGCGGAGATGGGTTTGCTTGGGCTGAGAGTTCCCGAGCAATACGGCGGGCTCGGCAGCTCCTCGGTCGAAGCGCTGATCGTCATGCAGGCGCTCGGACGAGGACTTGTGCTCGAGCCGTATGCGTCGACGGCAATTGTGGCCGCGCGATTGCTGAGCGCACACGGCACCGATCAACAGAAAGGAGCATGGTTGCCGGCCCTCGTGGAGGGCTCCAAGCGGTTCGCATTGGCCACGTTCGAGCCGCAGGCGCGCTTCGATCTCACACACATCTGCTCGCGTGCGGAACGCGCTGGGAACGGCGATGTGCTCAATGCGCGCAAGGCGGTCGTGATGCACGCCGTCGCCGCCGATGTTCTGATCGTCTCCGCACGAACGAGCGGCGGTGACACGGATCGATCCGGTATCACGCTGTTCGCGGTCGATGCCCAAGCCTCGGGCGTGAACATTGAAGGTTTTCCCCATATCGACGGACAACGCTCAGCCGAAGTGAGCCTGCGCGATGTGGTCGTAGAGGCGAGTGCGGTGATTGGCGAGATCGATGGCGGCTTCGAAGCGCTCGAGTACGCGATCGATGTTGGCCTGGCAGCGCTGTGCGCCGAGGCCGTCGGCTGCATGGAGCAGCTCATCGCCCTCACCGCAGAGTATCTGCGCACACGTCGACAGTTCGGCCGAACTATCGGCACGTTTCAGGCGCTGCAACATCGAGTCGCGGAGATGACCATCGCGACCGAACAAGCGCGTTCCGCTGCGCTCATGGCCGCAGCGCGTGTAGACGATCCGGATCGCGCTCAGCGCCGCAAGGCGATCTCCGCTGCGAAAGCGATGGTTGGTCGTTCGGGTCGAACGGTCGGACAACTTGCAGTCCAGCTGCACGGCGGTATGGGCATGACGGATGAGCTGGCCGTGGGCCACTACTTCAAGCGCCTAACCTGCATCGATAAGACATGGGGCGATAGCGATCATCACACCGAGCTGGTGGGAGATTTACTGTGAGCGCGAGCGACGACGACATTGTGCAGATCCGCTGGGACGAGAACGTCGTCATCATGACGATGAACAACCCCAAGCGCATGAATGCCTTCAATATGAAGATGCGCCAGACGATGTACGCGCGGCTGTTGGAGCTCGTCGAAAACGACGACTGCCGTGCGATCGTGTTGACGGGCGCAGGCGGCAATCTCTGCGCCGGTGGCGACATCAGCGAGATGAAGCGTCGCAAGGTGATCGAAGCGCGCATCCGTTACGACCTGCCGACGCGCATCTTCAAGCTGCTCGTGACGGGACCGAAGCCACTCATCGTGGCGGCAGAGGGCAACTGCGCGGGTGCCGGTGTGTCATTCGTCGCGGCCAGCGATTACGCAGTGGCAGCGAGCGATGCGAAGTTCGGGTGTGCCTTCATCAAGGTGGGTTTGATCCCCGATGTGGGCGGCATCTGGTCCATTCCGCGCAAAATCGGGTATCGCAAGGCCATGGAGCTGTGCGCGTTGGGTGATGCGTTCGACGCGAACGAAGCCTTGCGCCTGCAACTCGTCAATAAGCTGTGCGAGCCGGGCCGTGCGTTGGAGGAGGCGGTCGCCGTCGCGAAGCGCTTTGCTCAAATGCCGCCGATCGCGATGGCGTTGCTCAAGGCCGCGCTGAACAACGGCGCCGACACGCTCGATCAGGCCGTGAACACCGAAGTGAACTATGGCTCGGTGTTGATGCACACCGAAGACTTCGGCGAGGCCGCGCAGGCGTTCATGGAGAAGCGGAAGCCGAGGTTTACGGGGAATTGAGGTGGCAGAGGTAGAGCGCCGGATTGGTGTTCTTCAGCTCTCCCGGTTGCGGGAGAGACCGCACGATCTGTGGTCGCGAATTGCGACCGGAACTCGCGGTCTCTCACCCTCATCCGGCCCTGTGGGCGACCTTCTCCCGCACCCGGAGAAGGAGAGTCCGTGCGGCCTTGCGGCCGCGGTTCCTGGGCAGGTCGACGCGCGAGCGGCGGGTAAGGGCAGCGCGTGAGCGCTTCTGACAAAGGACACC
>CBJNAT010000441.1:0-3791 GCA_966434585.1 uncultured Gammaproteobacteria bacterium
GTAACCGGTAAGCCCGCGACGTTCTTCTCTCCGCGCGCGTAGCGAAGGAGGATCACGCTCCAGGTTATCGGAAGTGGAGCGAGCGATGGGGAAGGTGATTCGAAGGCGCAGCGAACAACAGTGGCGCGAGTTGGTGGAGCGGCAGGCGCGCAGTGGGTTGTCGGTTCAGGCGTTCTGCGATCGCGAGGGGATTAATGCGTGCAGTCTGTACGGCTGGCGATCTCGCCTGCGGCAGAGCGAGGCCGACGCTGCGCCGGTGATCGCTCTTGCGACTGCGAAGGAAGCGCTGAGCGCAGAGTTCATCGAGCTGGGCTCGTTGTCGAGCCACCGGTCGCGATGCGAGCTGCGGTTGGATTTGGGCGGTGGCGTGACGTTGCAGCTGGTACGCAGCTGATGTTCTTTGCCGAAGGACAGATTCGCGTGCACCTGTACGGCCAACCGGCGGACATGAGGAAGTCTTACGATGGACTGCAAGCGATGGCGCGCCACGCGATGGGCCGCGATCCGCTGGATGGCGCGCTGTATGTGTTCGTCAACCGTCGCGGCTCGCAGCTGAAGTGTCTGTATTTCGATCGCAGTGGCTTTTGCATTTGGAGTAAGCGACTGGAGGTGGGTCGCTTCATCAGCGATTGGCGCAGCGTGCGCACGCGTGAGATGGATTGGACGGGGTTGAAGCTGCTGCTCGAGGGGCTCGAAGGTAAGCGAGTTCGCAAGCGCTATTCACTGCCCGCGAGGGTGAGCAAAGTCCTATAGATATAGGTCTTTTCTGACATCGACGTGATACCATCACGCGATGCAGCACACGCCCTCGAACACCTCATCGGACATGGCGAACGTGTCGATGATGGGTTCGACGGAGCTGATCTCGCTGGTGCGCTCGCAAGCCGAGACCATCGCTGCACTCCAACATCAGCTGGAGTGGTTCCGTCGCCAAGTCTTCGGTGCGAAGAGCGAGCGTTTTCTCACCGAGCCTAATCCGCAGCAACTGCACTTGGGCGCAGTCTTGCCGGTGCCCCTGCAGAGCACCGAGCCGCGCAAGACGATCCCCGCCCACACACGCCGTGTTGCAACCAAGGACGCGGTCGAGACGGGTGAGGAGCTGGCCTTCTTCGATGAGTCAAAGGTGCCGGTGCAGACGATCGTGCTGATGCCCGAGGACGTGCAGGGCTTGAGCGCGGATCAGTACGAGATCATCGGCGAGAAGGTCAGCTACCGCCTCGCGCAACGCCCCGGCAGCTACGAGGTGCTCAAGTACCGCCGCCCGGTGGTCAAGCTCAAGAGCAATGCACAGATCCTGACCGTCCCAGCCCCGGCCTCGATCTTCGAAGACAGCCGCGCCGATGTGAGCTTCGCCGCCGGCATGCTGGTGGATAAGTTCGCCTGGCACCTGCCGCTGTATCGACAGCATCAGCGCTTGGAGGCGAGCGGCATCCGGGTGAGCCGACCCTGGCTCACGCAAGTGACTCAGCGCAGCATCCAGCTGCTCGCCCCAATCTACGAAGCGCAGCTCGCCTCGATCCGCGCCAGTCGCGTGAAGAGCATGGATGAAACGCCGATCAAGGCCGGACGCGCCGGCCACGGCAAGATGCGCACGGGCTACTTCTGGCCGATCTATGGCGAGCGCGATGAGGTGTGCTTCCCCTTTCATCCCTCGCGCTCGGCGGCGTTCGTGAGCGAAGCGCTCGGGCTGTCGAGCACCCAAGATTCGGTGCTGTTGAGTGACGGCTATGCGGCCTACGAGAGCTACGCGAAGAAGACCGGGCTCACGCACGCGCAATGCTGGAGTCACACGCGCCGCGGTTTCTACGAGGCACTGGATGCCGAGCCGACCTTGGTCGCCGAGGCGCTCGAGCAAATAAAAGCCCTCTACGCGATCGAAGCGCAGATCCGCGAGCAACACTTAAGCGGCGAGGCCAAACAGATCCATCGGCTCACGCATGCCAAGCCGATTGTTGAGCGCTTCTTCACCTGGATCGATGCACAACTGCAACGACAGGGACTCACTCCGAGCAATCCATTCGGGAAGGCGCTCGCCTATGCGCGCGAGCGTCGCTCAGGACTGACGGTGTTCTTGACTGACCCCGACGTGCCCATCGATACCAACCATCTCGAGCGCGCGCTGCGTGTGATTCCGATGGGCAGAAAGTCGTGGCTGTTTTGTTGGACCGAGTTGGGCGCCAAGTACGTCGGCATCATTCAGAGCTTGATCGTCACCTGCCGCCTGCACCACATCGACCCCTACACATACCTGGTCGATGTGCTCCAACGCCTCGGCGAGCATCCCGCCAGCCGTGTCGCCGAGCTCACACCAAGGCTGTGGAAGCAGCATTTCGCCGCAAATCCACTGCGCTCGGACATACACGACTTCCCTCGCTGATAGAAGACGGCGGGGAGTTACCGCTTACGCTCCAATACCTCCTCGACTTCCGGTTCGCGCACATCATGACCGTAGATGTGCGGTACGCCTGTTTGCGGGTCATGTAGTCGCGAACGTTCACTGAGCCGTATTCCTCATTTCGGCGCTTACGTTAAGGGCGCGCGCGTTTAGCGCGTCGACCCTTCAACGCGTTTTTAGATCGCTCTTTGCTGATAAGAGGAAACGTTCCGGATGATCGATTGACTCAACAGCAAGGTCGATATCCAAGTCCGGCCAATACAAGTGGCGTGGGCTGGCTAGTTCCACATTCAACAGCTGACCGATCGCGGCATCCTTGAACCATGGGAACTCTTTGAAGGGAACAAAACGCTCCACGTCGTCGATGAGAAGCCAGAATCCGTGCTTCGACACGTTTGACACTTCAACTGCCGAAGTGCTCTTTCCAAGCCTGGCGGATCTCATGTTCATGCTCCTCAATCAGTCGCTGCACCGAGGCGAGCGCACGGCTACTCAGACCATAGTTCTTTGCCAGTTCGATCTTCGGGTCAATCCAGAACTTTGCTTCACCTTGAGCGGCGTGTACGTGAACGTGCATGCGCGACTCTTCTCTTGAGAAGAAAAAGAATCGATATGGACTTGCCGGAAGATCGTCGGACTCATGCCCGGATGGGACCGAACTGCGAGTCCATCGGAAAATTCTTGCGATATAACGCCGCGCTTGAGCGGCCGGACAAAGCGCGCAGCGATTTGGTCCGTCTCCAAGCGCTTGTTATGCAGCAACTTGCTCGTACGAGAACTGCGGAGCATCCGCACGCTTTGAAGCGTGCTCGATTGTGATGGATCGAATATTTCCTTGATCATCTAGATCAAGAATAGTGTTCTCATCGAGGTCTTTGGTCTCCGCAACGGGCACATCCCGGAACTCGATTAGCATCGTGTCGGTATCGGCGAAGTAACGGATCTTCATGGCACAAACCTTCTATCAAAAAATGCGTTGTGGACGGTTTCGCCGTCTTCCAAATAAGACCACACGCAAATAGCGATTTTCGGCTTCCGGAATCAAAACCCAATGGCGAATTCGCCCATCTGCTTGGGTTGATTCCCGGATAGGCTCGCTTATCGCACGTTCAATCCAGGCGTCCTGGATAGCTGCGCGATCTGGGCGGCTCCGCATTGCTTCAAAGTAGCGTGTGACCTTCACGCCGGTAGCCTACCAAAGGTCCGTGAGCCTTGGCTCTCTTGCGGCATAACGAGGCTGTAGAAAAACTCGAATCCCGGATTTCCGTCTCGAAGGCGACTTCATTTTCACGCACGAGAGTGCGCTGCTTTTCATTTCGAGCCCTCGATTCACACAAGCAACCAGGATCTTCAGCTTGTCGCGCCGGCGGTTGATGAACACGAACAATGCACTTGA
>CBJNAT010000442.1:0-3751 GCA_966434585.1 uncultured Gammaproteobacteria bacterium
GCCTGCGAAAACCGGCGTTCATTGTGAATAGCTCCCTGCCCATCTGGTAGTACTGCGAGCCTTCCCCAGAAAACATGAAGATGATTGGTCGCCGCATCGGTCTACAAACCTCCTGTCTGGTAACCGAGGTTTACTTCTCCGGTGAGCAATCGCGACGCTACCTCCTGATCGGCAAGAGGATGGGCCGTCGAACTGTCGATCACTCTCGATAGGCTCTCCACCGTTGGTGCATTCAGCAATGTATCGAGGTCTAGCTCAACACCGAAACGCTCTCGAATGCGATTGATCACGCGCAGCGCCGACAACGAATGCCCCCCGAGGTGTTCAAAAAAGTGATCTTGTCCGCTGACCTGATTGACGCGAAGCACGTCTCTCCAGATCCCAGCGACCACTTCTTCGGTCGGCGTGGCGGGGCTCCCGCTCTTGGCGCAATCCGAACAGCCAGTGGCACTTGACCTGCTAGAGACTAACGACATGCGTTCCTCTACAGCAACAAGATGCTCGAGCGGTAATGCCTTACGGTTCACTTTTCCATTGGCCGTCAGGGGTAACTTGTCGAGTGTCACTAACACCGATGGCACCATGTAAGCTGGCAGGCGCTGTCGCAAGCGCATCATCAGTCCATCGACGTCGAGCAGCGTTTTGCAGCGACTTGCGAGCACCTTAAGGTTCTCGAGGTACACCAGTGTGGTGGCCGTATCGACGCCGAAGTCGATTAGGCTGGCGATCTCGTTGACACCGATCTCGTGCAGGCGACGCACCGACTTCAAGCATTTTTCGACCGAACCGATAAGCGCCGAGCCGTGGAGATAGCGCTCGACAGAAAGTTGTATGAGCTTCTCTGTGTCGGCGTTCTGCAGACCGGCCGATCCATTAAACTGCCACAACACGCGATCTCGCAGATCTGTGTGCGATCGAAAGTATGTGGTCAGCGGTCCGCGAGCGATCCGAAACGCCTCCTCATCTGTTTGCGCCACAAACGTATGCAGCATGATCGTAATCGTGCGCTCGCGTGGATCATGACCATGAGCTTGGAGCGCTTTTCTGTACAAAGCGATGTTTTCGGCCAGTTCTTCGATCGTCAGCACGAGAAGCGAGGTGAGCACGTTCGCACCGATGCGACCTGCTCCTTCGAAAGTATCTTTGCTGCCGGCGCACGTGATCCAGACCGGCAGCTCCGGCTGTATCGGCCGTGGCAGCGTTTTCACTTGTGTCGGCTGGCCTGTGCCACCGCGATAGGTAAGAGCTTCGCCGCGCCAGAGGCGCCGCACTTGGTCAATGCCCGCGAACATCACCTCGTGACGAGACGCGTACGCGTCGGGAGCGAAGATGAAATCATCTGGGACCCAGCCGGCGGCGAACGACAAGTCAACGCGACCGCCCGACAGGTTGTCGACCACGGCCCACTCCTCTGCCACGCGCACTGGGTTGTGCAACGCCATAACAACGCTGCCAGCACGCAATCGCACCTGTTGTGTGACCATGGCCAACGCCGCATTGAGGACCGACGGATTCGGGTAGGCCGCCGCAACCTGTGTGAAATGCCGCTCTGGCGTCCAGATGGCGGTGAGTCCGTTGCGGTCTGCGAACTTCGCACCCTCTATATAGAGGTGATACGTATCCTCGATGGAATCGTGTGCCTCTGCGAAATAGAACAGGCTGAACTGCATGTCGTGTTTCGCAGCTGCCGAGCCGGCGGGCACGACGTAGCCGACGAGCCGCTTATCGCCCGTCGATTGCTGCTGCACGGTGACCACGGCCTGATGCACTTCCGGGAGATCGGCCAGCACACTTTCGATTTCGCCCAATTCGATACGGTGCCCCGCGATCTTCACCTGCGTATCGCGCCTGCCGAGAAACTCGATCTCGCCGTCCGGCAGATAGCGGCCCAAATCGCCCGTGCGATACAGGCGCTCTCCGGTCGATGGATGAAAGATGTAACTGCGGGCAGTCAGCGGCTCGTCGCGCCAGTAACCCAACGCGACGCCGATGCCGCCGATGTACAACTCACCCGGTGTCCACACCGGACACGGCTGCAACGCGTCGTTCAACACATGAAACTGCTGATTCGCCATGGGCCGACCGTACGGAATGCTCCTCCACTGCGGGTTCACGGCTTCGACCCATTTGTAGATCGACCAGATCGATGCTTCCGTAGCGCCGCCCATCGCAAGCACATTCACGTTGCTGAGCGTGGTCTGCCTGAGGCGGCTCGGCAGATTCACTGGGATCCAATCACCGCTGAGCAGTGCAACGCGCAGCTCGCTCAGAGCTGTGGAGGCACCCGGAACTTCCAACAGCAACTCGAGCAATGCCGGCACAGAGTTCCACACCGTAACGCCGGTCGCATGCATCCGCCCGAGCCAGCGGCTCGGCTCCGGGTGCATCGAGGGATCCGGCAGGACGATCGCGGCGCCCGCCGCGAGCGGGCCGAAGATGTCGTACACGGATAGATCGAAGCTCAGGGACGATACCGAGAGCACTCGGTCCGTCGACTGCATGGCGATCATCTGATTCACATCGAGCACGGTGTTCACCGCGCCGCGATGCGAGATCATCACGCCCTTGGGCAACCCCGTCGACCCGGAGGTGTAGATCACGTAGGCGAGATCGTCTGGCGACTTCGTAGCGGACGAATCGCTGGTGTCTGCTCTGGCTGGAAGCGGCTCCAACTCATCTACGATGCAGCGGCGAATGTCCTCGGACCAGCTCACACTCTCATCGATCCATGATTGAGTGAGAACGATGCTCGCCTCGCTGTGCGCGATCATGTGCCGCAGCCGCTCGGTAGGAAGCGCCGGATCGACCGGCACATACGCTGCGCCCGCGCGCAACGCACCAAGCACACCGGCCACTTGCTCCCAACCTTTCTGCATGACGACGACAACCGTGCTCGGCGGCGCCGTCGTGGCATCGAGAATACGCCGCGCGATCGCCGCTGAACGGCGCTCGAGCTCCTGATAGCTGATGACCGCACGGCCATCGATCACCGCCGGTGCATTCGCATGCAGCGGCACTTGCCGGAGGAATAGCTCTTCGAGCCGCGTGTCGGATATCGGCGCGCGGTTTTCATTCATGAGCCTGCGCTGCGTGAGCTGTGCTTCAGGTAATTCTGGCAACCGTGTCTCGTGCCAATTGGCGTCGTCCTCCACCAGGAGCTGCAACTGGCGACTGAACACGTCGAATAGACCCTCGACGAGTCCTTCGGGGAACAACCCTTCGACGTAGCCCCAGAAATGCAGGAGATCGCAGCGATACTCGAACAACTGCAGATCCAGCCACACTTGGGGCGTCTGGTTGATGGTGTAGACCATCTCGCCCAGCTCTTCGGGTGCTGCCCATTCCGCCGCAACCTGCTCGTCCACAAAGCCGAGCGTGCTCGTGAATACGATGGGCAATGCGCTCTCGTCGAAGCGACCCGTGCGGCGAGCGCGTTCGCGCATCACACGCACGCCCGTCACGATGCGATGGTCGAGATCCTCCCAGAGCCGCTGTTGAATCTTCCGCGCACGCGTTATGAACGGCGCTGGTGCGCTGTTGTCGACGACGAGCGGTAGCAAAGAGGTGAAGTCACCCAGGAGCTGGTCGATCTGTGGGTGCATCGGCAAGCGATTGAAGAGGGTGAGATTGATCGTGGAGCGATGCTCGCCGCTGAACAGCCCCAACGCGTCCGCGTACACTGCAAGCACTACGACGGTGGGTGTGATACCGGCCTGCGCGGCGCGCTCTTTCACGCGACGCCACGCGTCAC
>CBJNAT010000443.1:0-3747 GCA_966434585.1 uncultured Gammaproteobacteria bacterium
GACGCCCGCCGTCCAGGACCACCCCCTGACTAGAGGCTGCACTGTCGATAGCTCGTACGCCCAGGTCTGTTCACGACGAGCAAGCCAGGTATAACCGGCATCGGAGGTGTTCGGCGACCATGCAAGCGTTGCAAAGAGCTTCGAGCGATAACCGATCGTCGCAGAGAGCTCGTCATAGTCGTAGCGCAAGTAAGGCGTGTCGTTGGGATAGAAGTAGTGCGTGGCCGTCACGGTGGCCGCCCAGTCCGGCGAGAGCTGCCACGACCTTGCAAGGAAGGCGTCGATCTCGTACGTCGCGCCAGGGCCTGGATTGCGATCGATTTGCGAGCCCCACACACCGACGCTCCAGCGCTGCTCGATATCGGCTCTGACACCGCCTTGAAGCGCAGGCTCGCCACGCGTCTGCGACAGGCCCGTTTGCACGAAGTCGCTGGTCACGCCAACCGAGCCCTGCCAGTGCACATCGGCATGAGCAAGGCAGCCGCTGCACGCGAGCGCCACCACCATGATCGCTTGCAGAGTGCGATGACGGGAGAGGCCGCACTGCATCATGAGATCCCTGCGTGGCTCAGGCGCGTCGAGCATACGCGTCTGAGCCACGCCGGGTATCGGGAATGGCCCCCCTCACGCCCTCACGCCTCACGCCTCATGCCTCACGCCTCACGCCTGACCGTTCAGTTCGCCTGCGCACCGGCCGCAATCCACGCACGCACGTTCGCAATCTGTTCGTTGCTCAATGGTGTCTGTCCGAGCGGCATACGACCGCCGACGATGCCAGCCGCACCTTCGATTTTGTGCACGAGATAACTGTTGTCCGGATCGCCAGGCGCGACGCGATTCAGCGAGGGTCTCTGCTCGCTCGCAACGCCAACGATCGCGGCATGCGTGGCTGCGGCCGAGGATAGATTCATCGAGCTCGGCAGCGACCCGCCGCCGCCGGTGTGACAGCCGGAACAGATGGGCGTGAAGATGGTGTTCTGCAGTTGCGTG
The DNA here is from genome assembly GCA_966434585.1 of uncultured Gammaproteobacteria bacterium. Taxonomy (GTDB): domain Bacteria; phylum Pseudomonadota; class Gammaproteobacteria; order Steroidobacterales; family Steroidobacteraceae; genus DATELY01. Next base: position 991 of record CBJNAT010000443.1, read on the forward strand.
AGCGTTACGGTCGCAGGAGCCGTCGGCGTTTTGTCGGTGGTCAATTGGGCGCGCAATTCGCCGTTCGGGTTCGCCGGGGTATGCACGTCCGCATACCACTCACCATTGCTCAACGACGTGCGATCGTTCGCCGTAATGGGTTGCTCGACCACGGACCAGTGGCCCAGCGCGCTCGCATCTTGGTTCAACGTCAGCAGTGCCGTCGGTGTATTCACAGTCAATTGGCCGACGTGCACGTGAGCCGCCGTCGCATCGTCGACACCCGACGTCGTCAGGTGGACCGTCGCAACGTTGGATGACGTGTTCACGGTGGCGCCTGCGATGCCCGTCGCTGTCGTGGTCACGGGTGGCGATACTTCATCGCCGCTCATGTAGGCCACTGCGACCTCGATATCCTGCGGTTTCAATTGTCCGCGGATCTCGCCGGCCGGATACGCAGCGGAATGCACGTTGACGTAGAGCTCGCCTTTGAGCAGCGCGTTGACTTGATCGGCCGTGAGCGCGTCCCCTGTCTCCACGTCCCATCGGTTCGGATTGGTGTTGCTCCTCACGAAGTCGACGAAGATGGGGCCCGTCGTGCCCGCCGCACCGCCGTGGATATGAGCCAGCGTGGCGACGATACCCGTGAGATCAATGCCGCCTGTCACCGAACCATCGACGAGATTGAACGTGAGCGTGCCCGTGCCACTCGCGGTGGAGGTCGGGTCGGGGAATGTTTCGTCAGGCGTGAGCGTCACGTCGATGGACGGACGATTGAGCACGGTGACGCTCACCGGAGCCGAAGTCGCGACCTGATTGTTGGAATCCGTGACGCGCGCCGTGAGCTGGTGTGCGCCATCCGCGCTCGTGGACGTATCCCAGTTCGTCGTGAACGGCGCGGCGGTCAAATTCGCGATGACCGTGCCGTCGACGAGAAACTCCACACGCGACACCGTCAACCCGCTTGCCGCAGTCGGCGTAGCGGTCAGCGTCACCGTTCTGTTGACGGAGGAACCTGCTGGTTGCGCGAGCGTGATCGTTGGTGCAGCCGCCTGCTCGTCATCATCATCATCGTCACCGTCGCCCCCGCCGCCGCAGGCACTCAATGCAACTGCTGCAGCCAACAACGCTGCACGCCTGAACCATTGAATCCAATCCACTGAACCGACGCACGCTACGGTCATCATGTCGTACTCCCCTGCTGGCTCGTTCGCTGTCCGGCAGGAGTAGGTACCGGCGCCCGCCTTGCAGGTTCAAAGCGACGCGTGTTGAACCGTGCACGCCTGTTGCGGCACTCACGGACATCACAACACGATGAGGCGCGCACATGAAGTCGGTGCGAGGGGCGATGGCGTGCGTGCTCACGGCGCTCGGGGCGTGCGCTGGCAATGGGGAAGGGCTCGATGAAAATGGCCGTCCGCTCGAAGGCGACGACGAGACTCTGCAGCCGACGTTCAGCTCGATTCAACGGCACGTCTTCACACCGATCTGCACGACATGCCATTCCGGTGCGGGCGCACCGCTGGGCCTGCGACTCGATGAGAGCTCGGCGTATGCGCTGCTCGTGAACGCCGCGAGCGTCGAAGCGCCCTCATTGCTAAGAGTCGCGCCCGGCAATCCGGATGCGAGCTATTTGATACAGAAACTCGAGGGCACTGCAGCCGTCGGTGCGCGCATGCCGCTTGGGCAACCGGCGCTGCCCGCAGACACGATCGCCGTCATTCGTCAGTGGATTGCGAACGGTGCGCAGAACGACGGAGCAGCCGCGAACATGAAGGCAACCATGGGACCGCCTTCGCTCACACCGGTTCTGCCGCAACAGAACGGAGATCTCAGTGCAGCTCAGTCGCACATCGTGTTGAGCGCGAGTGCACCGCTCGATCTGTCGCTCTTGCAGGCGGAAGTCATTTCGCTGCAGGCAAGTGGCGGCGATGGTTCCTTCGTCGAAGGCAATGAGCTCGCGATTGCTGTGCAAGTCAGCGTACGCACGACGGATCCCGTCGTGCTCGAAATCGCGCCGCTGCACGGTGTTTGGCTGCCAGACACGTATGAGTTGCGCGTGAGTGGCGGCGACCCCGTCGCGCTGGCCGGCTTGAACGCGCAAGTCATCGATGGCGATACGGACGGCATGCCCGGCGGCGATTTCGTTCTGCATTTCACGGTGGAGGGTGCCCGATGATCCGCGTGTGGCTGGCCGTACTGCTGCTGGGCTTCGCGGTGTTCGCAGAGGCGGAACCGTACTTCGCGGTACGCACAGGTCAGCCATGTGCTGCGTGTCACTTCAATCAAACCGGCGGTGGCCTGCGCAATGCGTATGGCAACGGTTGGGCGCAAACCGTGCTGCCGGCCAAACATCTCGAGATCGAAGGCGCCGAGGCGTGGACTGGCGAGATCAACCGCTTCATCAGCGTCGGCGGCAATTTGCGTGCGAATGCCACGTACACCGACATTCCGCATCGAAGCTCGCAATCGGAGTTCGATCTCGAGGAGTTCCGCGCCTACGCCGCGCTGCACGTCATACCGAATCGAGTGGCCGTGTACGTCGACCAGCGTGTCGCGCCGAATACGAGCACGAACATGGAAGCCTTTGCGCGTTATACGACTGCGAACCAGCAGTGGTACGTGAAGGCCGGCCAGTTCTATCTGCCGTTCGGCTGGCGGCTGGAGGACGACACGACCTTCGTGCGCCAGGTGAGCGGGATCAACATGACGACGCCCGACAATCGCAACGAGCTGATGATCATCTACATGGAAGACCTGTCGCCGATGAAGCTCACG
>CBJNAT010000444.1:0-3737 GCA_966434585.1 uncultured Gammaproteobacteria bacterium
AAAGGAAGTGAAGGACGATTTGGTGGCTCACCTCGTGAATGTGACCGACGGCGGCGCCGACTACAGCTTCGAATGTGTCGGGAACGTCGATCTCATGCGGCAAGCACTCGAATGCTGTCATCGTGGCTGGGGCGTGTCCGTGATCATCGGGGTTGCGGGCGCGGGACAGGAGATCAAGACGCGGCCCTTCCAGCTGGTCACAGGGCGCGTGTGGAAGGGGACTGCGTTCGGTGGTGCGCGCGGTCGCACGGACGTGCCGAAGATCGTGGACTGGTACATGGAAGGCAAGATCAACATCGACGATCTCATCACGCACCAAATGCCATTGGAGAAGATCAACGATGCCTTTGATCTGATGCATCGAGGGGAGTCGATTCGCAGCGTCGCAGTGTTCTGATCCGGTTACTTCGTCACTCAATCAAGAGAGGCGCCTATGAACGCAGTTTCCATTCATCCTCTGGTGGACAAAGGTGTAAGGGCCGGCGCGAAGGACTTCGCCGGCGGGACGCTCACGTGCAAGTGTGCTCGGGATCCAGTCACCGTAAGGCTCAACGGCAACGTTGCGTTCAACCATGTCTGCGGCTGCACGAAGTGCTGGAAGCCTCAAGGCGCGTTATTCTCACTCGTCGCCGTCATTCCGCGCGACAAGCTCAGCGTCACGGCCAACGCACAGAAGCTCAAGATCGTCGATGAGTCGGCGCCGATCCAACGCTATGCATGCACGGGCTGTGGCGTGCACATGTACGGTCGCATCGAGAACAAGGGTCATCCCTTCTACGGGTTCGACTTCGTGCATGTCGAGCTCTCGAAGGATGAAGGCTGGGCGGCGCCGGAGTTCGCAGCATTCGTGTCGTCCATCATCGAATCGGGCGCAAAACCCGATCAGATGGGCGCCGTTCGTGCGCGTTTGAAAGAGCTCAAGCTGGAGCCGTACGACTGCTTGTCACCCGCCCTCATGGACCTGATCGCTACTCACACAGCGAAGGCGAAAGGGGTCCTTGCAGCGTAACGGGCCTGATCTGGACAGAGAACTGCTCTACACGCGCACCGCGATCGCGCTGCACTGGCTCATCGCTGTGTGCGTGTTCGGGCAGATCCTGTTCGGCTGGTATCTGGAAGAGGTGCCGCGCGGCACTCCGGCGCGCTCGTGGTATGTGAACCTGCACAAGTCCTTCGGCGTGACGCTGGGCTTGCTGATCATTCTCCGACTGTATTGGCGCTGGCGACATCCGCCACCTCCGCTGCCGGATGCAATTGCCGGCTGGCAGCGCGTCGCCGCCGGACTGAGCCACCGAGCGCTGTACGCGTGCATGTTGCTCATGCCGATCACGGGCTATGTCGCATCCAACTTCAGTCAGTACGGAGTGCGACTATTCAATGTGGTCTTGTTGCCGCCCTGGGGAATCGACGATGAGCGAATCTACGGCTTCTTCAACGGTGCTCACGTTGCGGTTTCGTACGTCTTCGTCGTCTTGATCTTCTTTCACGTGGCCAGCGGCTTGGCTCATGCACTGGTGCGCGACGGCATCTTTCGCCGAATGTGGCCGTGGACACGATGAGTAGCTAGTTGTCCATCGCGCGGCGCACGACCCCGAATACATGAAACACACCGTATCGAGTGCCACCCAGGCACAGGGATGTGCCCGCCGCCGGAGGTGGCGAGCTCCGGGGAAAAATCACACTTTTTCCCCGGAGCCACAGCGCGAGTGGCAGGACGCCCGAGTCGCTGTTTCATACTAGCGTCTGCGTGCGGCGGGCAGTTACGGCCCGCCGCGTCTTCGTGCAGATCGACGGATCAATCTTCTACCGAACGTACCGGCGGAAGGTTCGCACTGATCTCAGAGACATCGTCGCTGCCAGCGATCTTGCAGATGGGATGCGAAAAATCGTTCGCGAGACTCGGGACGGGCACGAGACCTTGATAGTTGATGTTGTCATCGCTGTTCGCACTCACACCGCCCGGAACGAAGTCCAACTCAAGCGCATTGCGCGTGCGCCAGGCGATGTTGTGATCCGCGCAGGAGGTGTCGCCGCTGACACCAAGACCACCGATCAATGTCCCCTCGTCGTTGTAAAGCGCAAGGCCACCGCCAAAGACGTTGATGCCACCGATGCGCAGCCCAACCAACGGATCGTTGGCCTGACCGAATCTCGCCGCGGGGCCTTTGTATGCGGCGGCCGGCCACACGGGATTGCTGTGCTGCAGGCCGAATAGCGTTCCACCCGGTTGCACTGCCGCGTAGAGATTGGCAGTCGATAGCGCAAGCGCAGGCAAACTGAACGCATTTGCCGTATTGGCTTTCTGTGCAGAGATGACGCGGCTACCTGGCCATTGGTCGCCTCGGTTGTCACCGGTGAACGCAACCGCGCAGACGATGCCATCGCGATTGACGATGGTTCCCCACATGTCGAGATTGAAACCCCCATTGGACTCCGCACGCGCGAAGCTCAATGCGGACTTCAGTTGCGCATGATTAGGGAGTGTTGCGCACGGGCTGCTGTGCTGCTTGGCTGTTTCCGCATTATCAGCAGAGGCCACGGACATTGCGGCCAATGGCGCTGCAAATCCAATCAACCACAACGATCGACGGAGGGTCGTGTTCATAGCCAGTCTCCTGACCAGAGGGGTGTTGCTTTCACGCGAGAGGAGTCGCCGACGCACTCATTGCGGGCGCTTCGACGAGCGATACGGTTCTAACACAACGGTGTGAAGCTCGAATCAGGGCCAGTGCTCATCGGTTTCGCATGACACGGTGTCAGCAGTAAACAGTTCGATCGAGCTTCACCCGATCTGCGATGCTCTGCAGATCATCGTATAGACACACCACTGCCTGATGAGGAAGCTGCTGCATTGCCGCGAGCTGCGGCACTTGCGAGCACTGAGTCTCTCGACTCAGCGTCAGCGAGGGCGATGGACCGACGCCGGGCACTTGCGCCTTCGAACGAGAGTCGACCTACTCGGCCTGCCTGTGCAGCCGGTGAGTCGATCGAAACGGATGCGGTGCGTGCGCGAGCGCGAGCGCCTCAATGTAGCTGCGCATGGGCTGCGGCGCTTTGGGCCGTCCGTTCGAGCGCGCCGAAGTCGCCGCGCAGAACCTTCAAAGCTACGATCTCCTCATGGATCTCGGCGGCTGTTCTGATGCCCGCGCGACGAAAAAAGGGCAGCGGCGGACACCATCCTTGCACGGCGTGCTGGAGCAGAAAGGCTGCAACGACCGCTGGCAGCGCGAACCATCGCCGATTTACGGTGGTCCCGAGAGCAAGTCCAAGCAGGGCGATGCTGGCGGCATTTGCTTCCAGGACGCGCTCGATGTCCCACTCGCGCTCGAGCTGAGCGATGCGCCGGGAGATGCTCGCTGCATCCGCGCGCTCGTATTGCCTGAGCTGTTCGAGCATCTGCGCACGAATGCGATCGTTGACGGTGTTTGCCGTGTGAGCTTGGACACGCTCGTCAGTGGACGGAGAAAGCGACTTCATGGCAGCAAAACCTCCGTGGGTGCACCGAAGCTAAAGGACCGGGACGGTGGGTTGTTCCTCGGGGAGTTCATTTTGCAGCGGACCGCGCCACTGATGTCGGTGCCGGCGCTTGTGCCCGGCACCGAGTCCTTCTTCTGGATTCAAGACACAGTTCAGGAAGTAGGCATCGATCTTTTCAATGTCGCCTGAACCCGGCCTGCCGAAACCTGACAGCGTGGCAGTTCGATCAACGCCCCGTCACCGGCGGTGCTTCCGCCTCA
>CBJNAT010000445.1:0-3729 GCA_966434585.1 uncultured Gammaproteobacteria bacterium
CATTGGAAGCGACGCTCCTTTGCACGTAGGCCCAGATGCGTCGCAATCACTCGCACACAACTGCCGTATACGTCGAGCTCGACATCCAGTGCACCGCGCGGCTCGTACCACGCATAACTCAGATCGTGCCGTTGCACGCTGATGGGCTTGAAGCGCGTGAGCAATGCGTTCCCGTACTCGCCGGTGTGCCAGATGATGCGTAGGCCGGGCACCGCATACAAGCCCGTTTCGTGCGCGAGAAAATCGAGCTGCATCGACTCTTTGTGCTCGCCCGGCTGATTGTCGACTTCCTGCAAGGCGATCAGGTCGCAATCGAGCTCATGCAGCACACGGCAGATGCGCGTGGCGTCTTTGCGGCCATCCATGCCGATGCATCGGTGGATGTTGTAGGAGGCGACGCCGATCGGCTCGAGTCCGACCTTGCTCGACTCATGCGGTGGAAGCGTGACGCTCACCGTCCTTGTCCACTGCATGCGCATGCGCACGGCTGGTCGCGATTTCGCGCTGTGCGTTGATGAGCCAACGCCGCACGGCCCAAATGCAGATGCCGAGCGCGAGCACGAGGCCGGCGAGCAGCCAGTAGTTCATCGCTCGCGGATCCTCGAGCGCCGCATGCAATTGTTCGCCGAACAGCGTCGCGGCGAATACACCCGGGAAGATGCCTATAGCGGTGCCCAGCAGAAAATCGCGCAAGCGAATGCGGATGGCGCCGGCCACGATGCCTTCCACGGCGTACGGCGCAATCGGCACGAGCCGGAAGGCGGTACAGGCGATCAAGCCCCGTTCGCGCAGCACGCGCGCCATGCGAGCGACGCGCCGACCGCCGATGCGCCGCACCGTGTGACGGTCGAATTGTTTGCCGGCGATGTACGTGCCGTACGCGGACAACAACATACCGGTCATGGCCGCCGTGAATGCACCCACCGGCCCAAAGGCCAGCACTCCGAGCATGGTCAGCAGCGGCCGCGGGAACATGACGAGCGATGCGGGCACGTAAATCGCCGTGAGGGCGAGCGGGGCCCACCAGCGGCTGCCGAAATCCTCGGCCCAGTGCGTGATCCATGCGGGATCGGCCAATCGCTTCAGCGGAGTCACCTGCCATAGCGCCGCAAGCGAAACACATAGCAATGCGACGCCGGCAACCCGCCACCAGCCACTAACCTCCTGCGCTGTGTCCTCGCTCGCCGAGAAGAACGACATCAGCTGCTGCATGTCGACCGGCCGCTCGGGGTCCGCAACCCCAACCACGTCCAATACCGCTGGTGATACCTCCGGCAGTGGTTCGAGCGGCAGCAGCGTGCGCGCACCGCCCTGGAGTGCGTCGATCGCCCAACGTACCGAGCCTTGCCGAGCGATTTCATCCACGACGCTATCGGCTCGCGTGCCGAGATGTTCGGCCAGCAGCTCAGCCCGAAAACCCCGAATGGCCTCGCGTTTGCGGGCATCGCCGCCTGCTTCGAGCGTCAGGTCGCACTCCGTGTCGAGCCCCATCGAGCGATTCGCCAGATTGGCCGAACCGATCCGCAGCCAGTCGTCATCGACGATCATCAACTTCGAGTGCACGTCGATGCACGTGCTTTCCGTGAGACCTTCGATGTGCGGGCAGTAGATGCGCAGGCGGTTGAATCGGTCAGCCGCTCGCAGCCGCTGAACGAGGCGCGTACGCAGGCTCTGCATCGTGAGCTCTTCGAGCCAGCCATGACTCAATCGGCGCAGCACCAGGATGATTTCCGGACCATCGGTCTGCTGCAAGCGTGCCGCCAACGCTTCACCCACCTTATCCGCCGTGAAGTACTGGTTCTCGATGTAGATGCAGCGCCTGGCCGCGCGGATCAAATCGAGATACATCGCCTCGACTTCGTGAATGCCGCGCTCGCCGTTGATCGGAGGAGCAGTGCGGGAGATCGCGAGTCGCGCATGATTGAGCTGCGGCTTGAACCACGCAGGCCACAACCGCCCGGCCATCGGCACGCTGCGAATCGGCTCGCCCGTTGCCTTCAGCCAGCGTGCACGCACTAGCTCGCCCAACGCGCGCGCAGCTTCCCCATCGACGGCATACATCATGTCGTGAAACGGTGGGTAGGGCGCACCGTTGACCATACGCTGCGGATCGCCCGGCGCATGCGCAGAGGTGTCCCAGCGTCTACACGTGATGTCGATGCCGCCGCAGAAAGCGATCGAATCGTCGATGACGACGATCTTCTGATGGTGCGAGCCGCCGACCGGATGCGTGTTGTCGTAGCGTAGGTGCACCCGCCGCCGTGGCTTGAAGCCCGTGCCCATGAGGCTCGGCCATTCGCGATCGAGGCCGAAGATCATCGGGTAATCCCAACCAAGGATGTATGCCTGCAGCGTGCGTCGTCGCCGCACGAGCTCGTTCAATAACTCGCCGACTTCTCGCGGAAAGCCATGCGAATCGACGTCCCCGCTCAGCAGTCGCGTGCGGCTATGGAAGTCCCAGCCGCAGATCAGGATGGAGCGCTGTGCCTGACGAAACGAATCGAAGAGCGCACGGAAATACGCTTCGCCATCGACGAGCACGCCGGCGCGATCGGCATGGACGATGCGCCAGCAATTGACCCCTGTGCGAAATAGTGTTGCATCCGCGTGCGCAACAGCGGCAACTCGCATGAATGGCCCCGAGTGACAGCGCGCGTGAAACGCGCCAAGCGATTCTCGCAAAGCCAAACGCGTTACGCTCGGCGGGGTTCCTCGTGTGTGTAGGCGGCGACGTGTCGCGTGTCGGGCGATTGCACCGGCGCACGACACGCGTATGAGATCATGACATCGACAGCAACAGCCGATTCAAGCGCTGCACGAACGCCGCCGGATCGGCGAGCTGACCACCTTCGCCCAACGTCGCCTGCTCGAAGCTGAGCAAGCCAAGCTCTTCGAAGGTATTGTCCGCTTGCGTCGTCGCGAGCCGCTGCACGAGCGGGTGCTGCGGATTGATCTCGAGGACCGGTTTGCTCGGCGGCGCCTTCTGCCCGGCCGCTTCGAGCAGGCGTCGCAAGTGGAAGCTCATATCGTGCTCGCCGAGCACGAGGCACGCAGCCGAATCCACCAGCCTGTTCGTGACTTTGACATCGGTGACGCGGTCGCCCAAGGCCTTCTTCAGGCGATCGAGCAGTTCTACGTGTTCCTTCGAGAGATTCTCCTGCTCCTTTTTCTCTTCCTCAGACGCCACAGCGGCGAGATCGAGCTCGCCCTTCGCGATGTTGCGAAGTTTCTTATCCGAGTACTCGCGCAGATGATCCATCAACCACTCATCCACTCGGTCCCATAGCAACAGCACCTCGATGCCCTTTTGCTTGAGCTTCTCCAGGTGCGGACTGGAACGGGCGGCGTTATAGCTGTCGGCGACGAGGAAGTAGATCTGCTCCTGACCCGGCTTGATGCGTGCCACGTAGTCATCGAGCGACACGTCCTGCGCATCGCTGTCGTTGTGCGTGCTGCCGAACCGAAGGAGCTTCGCGATGCGCTCGCGGTTGGCGAAGTCCTCGCCGGGACCTTCCTTGAGTACGGTGCCGAATTCCTTCCACACCGTCTTGTACTTCTCAGGTTCGTCCTGAGCGAGCTTGGCGAGCACGTCGAGCACACGACGAGTCAAACCGCTGCGAATGCTGTCGATACTTGCGTCCTGCTGCAGCATCTCCCGCGACACGTTGAGTGGCAGATCAGCTGAATCGATAACGCCCTTCACGAATCGGAGGTAAAGGGGCAGGAACT
>CBJNAT010000446.1:0-3728 GCA_966434585.1 uncultured Gammaproteobacteria bacterium
GACCACCTTCTCTTCCGTATATCCGAGCACACCCTTCATCGGGCCTTCCGATGCGGCTTTCATGGCTGCGCAGATTTGCTCGTAAGTCGTGTCTTTCTTCAGCTCCACCGTGAGATCCACGACCGAGACGTCCGATGTCGGCACGCGGAACGACATGCCGGTCAGCTTCTTGTTCAGTTCCGGAATCACCACGCCAACGGCTTTCGCTGCGCCGGTCGAGGAGGGAATGATGTTCTCCAAAATGCCGCGACCACCGCGCCAATCCTTGTTCGAAGGTCCATCCACGGTCTTTTGCGTTGCTGTAGTCGCGTGCACCGTCGTCATCAGGCCGCGCTTGATGCCGAAGCTGTCGTTCAACACTTTGGCAATCGGTGCCAAGCAATTCGTCGTGCACGATGCGTTGGAAATGATGGCCTGACCCGCGTAGGTCTTGGCGTCCACGCCAAATACTAACATCGGCGTGTCGTCCTTCGAGGGCGCCGACATGATCACCTTCTTAGCGCCGGCGCTGATGTGCTTCTGCGCGGTCTCTTTCGTGAGAAACAATCCCGTGGATTCGACCACGATGTCTGCGCCCACTTCGCCCCACTTCAATTCAGCCGGATCTTTGACCGCCGTGAGACGAATCTTCTTCCCGTTCACGACCAGCGTATTGCCATCGACCGCAACACTGCCCTTGAACTGGCCGTGCACGGAATCGTATTTCAACATGTAAGCGAGATAGTCCGGCTCGAGCAGATCGTTGATGCCGACTATTTCGATGTCCGGAAAATTCTGCGTGGCCGCGCGAAATACCATGCGCCCAATGCGACCGAACCCGTTGATACCGACTTTGATGGCCATTCGAATTCCTCTTTGCTTGCTAACTTTCAGCTCATTTCGTACCGAGCACCTGCTGCGCCGTCGCGATCACGCGCTCTACGGTGAAGCCGAAGTGCTTGAACAAATCCTTCGCGGGCGCGGACGCACCGAAGCTCTGCATCCCAATCACCGCGCCGCGCGAACCAACGTACTTCCACCACAAATCAGGTGAGCCGGCTTCGATCGCGATGCGCTTGTCCACCGCGGCGGGCAATACCTGCTCGCGGTACACGGCGTCCTGCGTGTCAAAGACGTCGGTCGACGGCATCGAGACGACGCGTACGCGTCGACCCTGGTCGGTGAGCGCCTTCGCGGCATCCATAGCGAGCGCCAGTTCCGAGCCGGTGGCAATTAGGATCAGTTCGGGTGTACCCGTGGAATCCTGCAGCACATAACCGCCATGGCGCACGAGTCGTTCATGACCTTTTGCGTGGGGCTGCGCCGGCAGCGCCTGCCGGGTGAGTGACAACACGGAAGGCCCATCGCGGCGCTCGATTGCATCGGCCCACGCCACCGCGGTCTCGAACTGATCGCCCGGTCGCCAGACATTCAGGCCCGGAATCAACCGGAGGCTGCTCAGATGCTCGATGGGTTGGTGCGTCGGACCATCCTCGCCCAGCCCGATCGAGTCGTGCGTGAGCACGTAGATCACGCGCTGCTTCATCAGCGCCGACATGCGGATGCCGTTGCGCGCGTAATCGGAGAACACGAGGAACGTGCCGCCGTACGGGATGAAGCCACCGTGCAATGCGATGCCGTTCATGAGCGCGGCCATGCCGAACTCGCGCACGCCGTAGTACACGTAGTTGCCCGATGCGTCGGTCGCGCTGATGCCGCGCGAGTCCTTACGGTTCGTGTTGTTCGACCCAGTGAGATCGGCAGAGCCGCCGAGGAATTCCGGCAGGCCTGGACCGAATGCATTCAGAGCGGCCTGCGATGCCTGACGCGTGGCGAGCGCGGTCGATCCGGTGAGCAGCTGATCTAAGTACGCCTGCGCCGTGCTCGCCCAGTTCGCTGGCAGATCACCCTTCATGCGCCGTTCGAACTCGGCCGCGAGTTGCGGATGCTCGGTGCGATAGCTGGCGAACGACCGCTGCCAGTCGCCCTCGTACTTGGCCCCACGCTCGCGCGCATCCCACGCTTGGCGAATCTCATCTGGGATCACGAACGCTTCGGCGGTCCAGTCGAGCTGTTTGCGCGCGGCCGCCACCTCATCGACGCCCAACGCAGCGCCATGAGTCGCTTCGGTGCCCTGCTTGTTCGGCGCGCCGAAGCCGATGATGGTCTTGCAGCAGATGAGGCTCGGGCGGTCAGTCACCTGGTGTGCTGCCTTGATGGCTGCAGCAACGGCTGCTGGATCGTGGCCATCCACCTGGCGCACCACGTGCCAGCCGTACGCTTCGAAGCGCTTCGGCGTGTCGTCCGTGAACCAGCCGTGCACCTCGCCATCGATGGAAATGCCGTTGTCGTCGTAAAAGCCGATGAGCTTGCCCAGCTGCAGCGTGCCGGCGAGCGAGCAAGCCTCGTGCGAGATGCCTTCCATGAGACAGCCATCGCCGAGGAACACATACGTGTGGTGATCGACGATGTTGTATCCGGGTTTGTTGAATTGCGCCGCCAGGATCTTCTCAGCGAGCGCCATGCCCACAGCGTTGGCGAGTCCCTGACCGAGCGGCCCGGTGGGCGTCTCGATGCCCAATTCAAGTTCGTGCTCGGGATGGCCCGCGGTGTGCGAGCCGAGCTGCCGAAATCGCTTGATCTCCTCGATGCTGAGCGGATAGCCCGAGAGGTGCAGCAGCGAATACAGCAACATCGAGGCGTGCCCGTTCGAGAGCACGAAGCGGTCGCGATTGAGCCACTGGGGATTCGCGGGGTTGTGACGCAGAAAGTCGGTCCACAGCACCTGCGCGATGTCGGCCATGCCCATCGGCGCGCCAGGGTGGCCGGAATTCGCCTTCTGCACAGCATCCATGGCGAGGGCACGGATGGCATTCGCCAGCTGCCGGCGCGTCGGTCTCATAGACATGGGGGAAGTCCCATCGGCTTGGAAAGCGGGCGCGCATTCTCGCGCAGCGAAGCTTCACGGGCAACGCGACAGGCTCGATGAGAGCTAGCCCGCATTTCTCATAGGGATCGCGAGGCATGGCGAGTCCGAGAGGTTGGATCGCGCCGCTTTGGAGCGAAAGTCATAGCCGGCCGGCGCCTGTTCCATACAGCGCCGGCACTTCCCACATCCATGTGGGTCGTAGCTATGGGTTGAAGGAAAAGCAAGCGAGGCAAGCTCTCGGGCCGCCAGGTCCGCGATAGGTTTGGCGCAGGGACATCGTATGTTTGGCCTGATGAGGTGCAAAGTGAGTTTCATCATGCACTTGCCTCGTGCGCCAAACCGACCTATGAGAAATGCGGGCTAGTCATGACGCCATGAACACTTTTTGAGCACGTCAGAATTCGGCCGGTATACTCCGCGGCCTTTACACCCACAGAAAGGCTGCGCATGTCAGGGAGTTACCTTTTCACATCCGAGTCCGTCTCCGAAGGGCATCCGGACAAGGTCGCCGACCAGATTTCCGATGCGGTGCTCGATGCGATTCTCGCGCAGGACAAACGGGCCCGGGTTGCGTGCGAAACGTTGGTAAAGACGGGTGTCGCCATCATTGCCGGCGAAATTACCACGTCGGCTTGGGTCGACCTCGAAGAGCTGGTGCGCAATGTCATTTGCGACATTGGCTACACGTCGTCCAATGTGGGTTTCGACGGCCGCACCTGCGGCGTGCTGAACGTCATCGGCAAGCAGTCCCCCGATATCGCACAGGGCGTCGATCGCAAGAAACCGGAAGAACAGGGCGCCGGCGACCAGGGGCTTATGT
>CBJNAT010000447.1:0-3727 GCA_966434585.1 uncultured Gammaproteobacteria bacterium
ACTCTTCTTGCAGAAAGAGGCGCTCGGCGCGGTACACGACGAGTTCAAGAGCTGGGACGTTGGCGACATCCTCGCTGCAGAAGGTACGTTGTTCCGTACGAAAGCCGGGGAGCTTTCGATCAAAGCCGACAAGCTGCGCATCGTCGTCAAGTCGCTACGGCCTCTGCCTGATAAGTGGCACGGCCTCTCCGATCAGGAAACTCGCTACCGACAGCGCTACGTCGATCTCATCATCAATCCGGAAAGCCGCCAGGCCTTCGAGAAGCGGGCGCAGATCGTGAAGTACATGCGCAGCTTTCTGGATGCTTCCGGTTTTCTCGAAGTGGAAACACCGATGATGCAGGTGATTCCCGGCGGCGCCGTGGCGAAGCCGTTCATCACTCATCACAACGCGCTCGATCTCGACATGTATCTGCGCATCGCGCCGGAGCTGTATTTGAAGCGGCTCGTGGTCGGCGGCTTCGAGCGCGTGTACGAGATCAACCGGAATTTCCGCAATGAGGGACTGTCCACGCGCCACAATCCCGAGTTCACGATGCTCGAGCTGTATCAGGCGTATGCCGATTACAGCGATGTCATCGCACTGACCGAGCACTTGATCCACGGCATTTGCGACACCGTTCATGGTTCGCGCCGCGTGGAGTATCAGGGAGAGGTGTTCGACTTCGCACAACCGTTCCGCCGCGTCACGGTCGAGGATCTCGTCGTGCACTTCAATCCCGGTATCGAACGCGCGAAGTTGCGCGATGTGCCGTATCTACGCGACCACTGCACGAAGCTCGGCATTCCGTTCAAGGAGTCCGACGGCGCGGGCAAGCTGCAGATCGAGATCTTCGAGAAGACTGCAGAGCATCGTCTCGCGCAGCCGACGTTCGTGTACGGATACCCTGCCGAAGTCTCCCCGCTCGCACGCCGCAACGACAACGATTCATTCATCACCGATCGCTTCGAGTTCTTCGTGGGCGGCCGTGAGATCGCGAATGGTTTCTCGGAGTTGAACGATCCCGAAGATCAGGCAGCGCGTTTCAAGGAACAGGTCGCGCGCAAGACCGCGGGCGACGAAGAGGCGATGTTCTACGACGCCGACTACATCCGTGCGCTCGAGTACGGCATGCCGCCCACGGCAGGTCTCGGCATCGGGGTCGATCGACTCGTCATGCTGTTTACGAATGCGGCCTCGATCCGCGATGTGCTGCTGTTTCCGCACATGCGGCCGGAATAACTAAGGCTCCGTCGGGACGGGGTAGGGCAAAGTCAGCGGTTGAAGGGGCGCTTGCGCACCCTCTACTCGCAACACGTCCCCGAGGTGGGCTAGCTGGATGACGGCTAGTAGTTCGTCCGCAGCCGCTGTCACCACTTCGCCGGCCATCTCATCTCCCGCAACGATTCGGGTTCCTGGTGCTGGCGTCGCACCGCTGAATCGGTACCGCAACATCCGCCGCTTCACCGTGCCGCGGTAGTGCGTACGCGCAATGATTTCTTGGCCCGTATAACAGCCCTTCTCGAAGCTGATGCCGCCGAGCAGATCGAGGTTGAGCATCTGCGCCACGAAGCTTTCGTGCGTCTGTGTGTGTACGGTTGGTACGCCGCAGCGAATGTCGGCCAGCTGCCACTCACGAACGAACGCTCCGTCCACGGCTGTATCGTTTCTCAATGCAATCAGTAACGTGCGACTCCCGGGCCAGCTGACCAAATTCATGTTGGGCTGTTGAGTTTGCGCGAGTGGTGCGGTCCATGCGGCCGCGCCCTCACCCTGTCCCTCGGCAACTGCTCCCTGCGTTGCTCTACCTCGTGCATCCATGCACTCGTCTCCCGTTGCCGGGAGAGCACTCGTTGCGCTGGCAAGACCATACACATGCAAGGTCTCTGGCTCGAATTTCACCTTTGCCCGCAAGACATACTTCTTGAGGCGAGCAGCCGTGCCTTCGATCAGCTCGGCAGAGGTGATGAGGACGATGTCATTGCCACGCTCGAGGACCCACAGTACCGCCTGCACACGCCCCTGGGCCGAGTTGCAGCTCGCCAGCAGCACCGTTTCCGGCGTCAATGTCAGGACGTCGGCGCTGAGTTGCCCTTGCAGAAACGTCCGTGTATCGGGGCCACTCAGCCGCATTGCACCGAATTGCGGTAACCGACGCGAATCGCGAAAGAGGTCTTCGTGCATGAGTAATATCGAGCGATGTTGCAGTGATTCCTAAAGTATGGGGCCTTTGGCAGACTACGCGCCCTATGTCGGCCACCCCCGAATCGGCTTCCGAGACGCAAGCGCCACGAGATGCGCAGTCTCACCCACAGGATGCCCAATGCAGCGCGGGAGACAAAGCCGTGCAACCCATGAGGCAGCCCACGACACAGCCAATGCTGCCGCGCGAAATCGGCGGTAGGGAAGGCCCCGCGCCGACTCGGTTCGGCGATTGGGAAAAGGGCGGCCGCTGCATCGATTTTTAGCGAGCCGGCGCGGGCTCGCGAGCACCGGTGTGCACTGGTGCACTCAACTGACGGTACTCGAAGGAACCCGAAAGTATGGCAACACGCGAACGGCCGCTCTCACCGTTCTTGACGTATCGATGGCAGTACACCAACACGCTGTCGATCCTCAACCGCATCACCGGTCTGGTGCTCACGCTCGGCATCATTCCGCTCATCTATTGGCTGGTCGCGGCAGCAAGCGGTCCTGAAAAGTATCTCGATGCCGTGGACGTCCTGAGCTCGCCGCTCGTCGCCTTCATCATGGTCGGGTTCTCCTTCAGCTTCTTCTATCACCTGCTGAACGGCATTCGGCATCTGTTCTGGGACGCGGGCTATGGCTTCGACCTACGCGTCGCGCGGGCGAGTGGCTGGGCCTGTTTCATCGGCGCGCTGGTGTTGACGGCGCTGACCTGGGCATTGCTCGCGAGCGCGCTCGGAGGTGTGGAATGAGCACGCAACAGCCGCTGCGCGGGCACGTCGATGCCAGTCTGCGCAGTCCCATTCGCCGCGTCACCCACCTCGGCTCGGCCAAAGAGGGCGTGCATCACTGGTGGGCGCAGCGCGTCAGCTCCGTCGCGCTCACGCTGCTCGGTTTGTGGTTCCTCATTGCGCTCATCGTGAATGCCGACTTCAGCTATGAAGGCATTACGCAGTGGATCGCAAGTCCAGTGAACAGTGTGCTGCTGATCCTCTTCATTCTCACGACCGTCTATCACTCGAAGCTTGGCGTCCAGGTCGTCGTCGAGGATTACGTTTCGCATGGCGGGGCCAAAATCGTGACAATGCTGCTCGTCAACTTCGCGCATGCCGTGGCGGCTGCGCTGGGTGTGTTCGCCGTGTTGCGCATTGCGTTCGGAGGCGTGGCATGAGCGCTTACTCATTCGTCGATCATTCGTACGACGTCGTCGTCGTGGGCGCCGGCGGTGCAGGTTTGCGTGCAACCTTTGGCCTTGCGCACTCGGGTCTGTCGACAGCGTGTTTGACCAAAGTGTTCCCGACGCGCAGCCACACGGTCGCGGCACAGGGCGGCATATCCGCTGCGCTGGGCAACATGGGCGAGGACGATTGGCGCTGGCACATGTACGACACCGTGAAGGGGTCGGACTGGCTGGGCGATCAGGACGCGATCGAGTTCATGTGCAAGGAAGCGCCGAACGCGATCATCGAGCTCGAACATTACGGCCTGCCGTTCTCGCGCACCGAAGACGGCAAGATCTATCAGCGTCCATTCGGCGGCATGACGACACACTTCGGTAAG
>CBJNAT010000448.1:0-3722 GCA_966434585.1 uncultured Gammaproteobacteria bacterium
CCTGCGCCACTGCGAAACCCATCTTGCCGGAGCTGCGGTTGCTGATGAAACGAACAGGGTCAATGCGCTCGCGTGTGGGCCCGGCGGTGACCACGATCTTCAAACTTTGCAGCAGCCCCTTTACTGGCGGCTTTGCAGGTGGCGCGGTCAGGAGCATTTCGGCCAATTGCATCGGCTCGAGCATGCGGCCGAGACCCACCTCTCCACAGGCCTGTTCGCCAGCAGCGGGGCCTAGGACACGCACGCCGCGGTCACTCAAGGTCCTGACGTTTGCCTGCGTCGCGACGTTCGCCCACATCTGTTGATTCATCGCAGGAGCAACGGCAACGGGGGCAATGGTCGCGAGGCAGACGGTGGATAGCAGATCATCCGCGAGGCCGTGCGCCAGCCGGGCGATGAAGTCGGCTGTGGCTGGCGCCACGATGATCTGTTCGGCCCACCGCGCCAGCTCGATGTGGCCCATGGCGGCCTCCGCTGCCTCATCCCACAAATCTGTCCGGACAGGTCGTCCCGAGACGGCTTGCAGCGTGAGCGCCGTGACGAACTGCTGCGCACCCGCCGTCATCACGACCTGAACCTCTGCCCCGCGCTCGCGAAGTCGACGCACCAGATCAGGTGCCTTGTAGGCGGCGATGCCGCCGGTGATGCCCAGGAGGATGCGGGTGGGCGCGTTCATGCCGTCGATTATGGTCGTCGCTTCGGCCTCCGCAAAGTGAGGTTGGTGGCAGAGTACGCACGGCGTGCGGCCCGAATCGCATTTCGATATGAACACACGCGATTTGCCGCTCCCAAACGGGGCAGTGCTGCCGGATCATGCGCACCCTGGACAAAGGACTGGACGCATGGCGATACGGGATTGGCCTCTCGATGAGCGACCGCGCGAAAAACTGTTGCGGCTTGGCCCACAAGCACTGTCCGAAGCGGAGCTGATTGCGATCCTGCTCAGAACCGGCGTACGTGGCCGCTCGGCGCTGGATGTCGCCCGCGATCTGCTGGTCCAGTTCGGTTCGCTGAGGGGCCTGCTGACAACGGATTACGCAGCCCTGTGCGCCATCCCGGGCCTAGGTCCGGCTCGCTATGCCGCGCTTCAGTCCGGTCTCGAGCTGGCGCGCCGGCACTTCCAGGAGCTGATGCGAGTCGGCCCTGCGCTGACGAACCCGCGGGCGACTCGCGACTTCCTGCGTATGCGCCTGCGGGACCTGCCGCACGAGGTGTTCTGCTGCGTCTACTTGGATAATCGCCACCGGGTGATCGGCTTCGAGGAGCTGTTTCGCGGCACGATCGACGGGGCGAGCGTCCATCCCCGGGAGGTCGTGAAGCACGCGCTGGCTCGCAACGCTGCCGCAGTGATCCTGGCCCACAATCACCCGAGCGGCATCTGCGAACCCAGCCAGGCGGACGAGATCATCACGCGGCGACTGAAGGAGGCCCTCGGCGTGGTCGACATCCGCCTACTCGACCATCTGATCGTGGGCGATGACCGCTGCGAATCGCTCGCAGAGCGCGGACTGCTGTAGTAAGCCGTCCATCGTGCGCACCACCCCGAGAACACAAATCGAGAGCCACCCAGGCACAGGGATGTGCCCGCCGCCGTAGGTGGCGAGCGAAGGGGAAAAACCACGCTTTTTCCCCTGAGCCACAGCGCGAGCGGCAGGACGCCCGAGTCGCTGTTTTAGAAAGCGGCACCAGCCCGTTGCCGGCACACCGAGGCGCTGGTATAAAGCGCGGCCTACTTGGCGGCCGTCCGGCTTCGTTCGGTGCCCGCCGCCCCGAAGTGAAGGAATTCCGCCATGTCCAGAGTCTGTCAGATCACCGGCAAACGGCCGTTGACCGGCAACCGCGTCTCCCACGCGAACAACAAGCGCCGCCGTCGCTTCCTGCCCAACCTGCACGTGCAGCGTTTCTGGCTGGAAAGCGAACGCCGCTACGTGAGCCTGCGCGTGTCGACCCGTGGGTTGCGCACCATCGAAAAGAATGGCATCGAGAAAGTCGTTGCCGACCTGCGCGCCCAGGGCGTGTCGGTCTAAGGTCGGAGGTCCTTAAACCATGCGTGACAAGATCAAGCTCGTCTCCAGCGCCGGTACCGGCCATTTCTACACGACGACCAAGAACAAGCGCCTCCATCCCGACAAGATGGAAGTGAAGAAATTCGACCCGAAGGCGCGCAAGCACGTCCTCTACAAGGAAGCGAAGATCAAGTGATCGCCGCTTCGCCCGCATTGTGAGAAGGCCCGCGTCAGCGGGCTTTTTCTTTTGAGGGCTTTGGAAGATACAGCCCGAAACGAAAGAACCGCCCGAAGGCGGTTCTTTACTTCAAGTTCTCGACGATGATCAGGCAGTGCGCGGCATCGCGTAGCTGCGCATCATGACCGCGTACTCCTGGAGCACTTTGATCCCGCTTGCTTCGGCTTGCGCCACCCAATCCTTCAGGTGCTGCACGAGCGATTCGTTGCTCATGTTCGTGCCGTTCCACATCACCTGCAGGCGCTCGCGAAATTCGTGCACAGTCTTCAGCGTCTGGCTGTGTGCGAGCACTTCGTTCAGCGTCGTGCGTGCGTTCGCGTCGAGCAGCACCGGCTGACGCACCAGCAGGCGCTTCACTCGCTTGCTCAATGACTTGCCCGCAGCGCGGCGTTCCGTGTGGAACGCAGGCACGGTGACGTGCTTCGTGTAGTCGCGCAGAACGTGCATGCGATTGACGATCACAGCGCGTACTGTTTCGAGGTCGATGTGCTTCGGCGCAGCCTTGACCGGTGTCGGCGCGACACGCACCACTTCGGCCAGGCGGAACGCACTCAGAATCTTGATGTACAACCAGCCGATGTCGAACTCCCACGGCTGAATGGAGAACTTCGCCGAACTAGGAAACGCATGGTGATTGTTGTGCAGCTCTTCGCCTGCAATGAGCAATCCCCAGGGCACTACGTTGCGCGCGGCGTCCGGGCACTCGAAGTTGCGATAGCCGTAGTAGTGGCCGATACCGTTGATCACGCCGGCGGCCATCAATGGATTTGCGAGCATCTGCACGGCGATGATGATGATGCCCGGCACGCCGAACAACACCAGATCCGTGATCACCATGGCGATGATGCCGAAGTTCCGATGGCGCGCGTACAAGTTGCGCTCGAGCCAGTCGTCGGGCGTGCCGCGACCGAACTTCTCCTGCACTTCCGGATCGCGCGCGGTCTTCTGGTAGAGCTCCGCACCTTCGAGTAACACGCGCTTCAAGCCAAAGATCACGGGGCTGTGAGGATCGTCCTCAGTCTCGCAGCGTGCGTGGTGTTTGCGATGGACGGCCACCCACTCCTTGGTGATCATCCCCGAGCTCATCCACAACCAGAAGCGGAAGAAGTGCCGCAAGGCTGGATGCAGATTCAGGCTGCGATGCGTAGCATCGCGGTGCAGATACAAGGTGACGCCCATGAAGGTGACTTGCACCATCACAAACGCCACCAGTACGTAACCCCAGAAGCTGAGATTCAGCACACCGTACAAAAAATCGAGATTCACAGTGGACCCTTGGCAAGCGCGAACGTAACAAGATGGCGGCTGGACTATAGCGGAGGGTCCCAGCTCGTACAAATGAGCCAATCCCCTCAAGAAGCCCAGAAATGGGAGGCGCCGCACGGTGCAACCGTGATCCGACTCTCAACGGCTCGGATAACGCACCGCAAAATCCCGTGCCCGAACTTCCCGAGGTAGAAACCACGCGGCGCGGCATC
>CBJNAT010000449.1:0-3720 GCA_966434585.1 uncultured Gammaproteobacteria bacterium
TTGTGTGCTCGCATGGCCTCAACGCATGCAGCACAAGAGCCTGCGTCGGTTGCAGCTGGCAGCGGAACAAACGGGCACGCTGCTCGTGTTGAATCGGCAGGAGCGATGTCGTGCGAATGTGAGTCCGGCTGTGTTGCGTGTGCAGCTGGATGTGACGTCTCGGGGTTTTGAGCTCGAGATTTTCAAAAGTCGTGGTGGCAAAGCGGGGCGGGTGTGTTTGGAGCGCGCAGCCGGCGAAATGGTGCTCTCAAGAACAGCTGCTGTCGCAGGTTGCCCTCACCCGCCGCTGCCGCGTCGACCTGGCGCGCCACTTCCTTCCGGTCGTCTCCCGCAACCGGGAGAGGTGAAGGAGTAGTCGGATGAAGTCACAGGATCAACAAAGGAGTAAGGACATCAGGTAGATCGATTGATACGCAAATGAGCTGACCATGGTTGCGAGCGGTAAAACGTTGGATCTGTTCGCGTCTGCGCCGGAGTTGGCGCAGCTGCCGCTCAAAGGTGCAAAACACAAAGGTGCGAAAGGCGTAGCCACAAAGGCGCGTCCTCACCTCGAAATCGCCAAGCCGCTTGAGGCTTTACCGCGAACCGATGCTCATTCGCGAGAGTTATGGCTGGCGATTACTTTGCCGCGATTGCCGCTAGAGGCGTTGCTGCGCCAGGCATCGACACCTGTCGAACGCTCTTTAAGCGCATCGTCGGAGATCGCCTTTCCGAACCTGACGCGCGAAGTGCAAGGCGGCAGTCGTGGTTCGCACAAAGAGCAGGAGGATCGGCCTTCTCAAAAGCAGACGGCCCGTTCATCGGTGGAACCTGCATTACCGCTGCCTCTCCCCGAACCGCCTACAGTCATCGTCGATCTCTCGCACAATCAGCAGCGCGTCATCACTTGTAATGCAGCGGCTGCACATGCAGGTATAGCACCGGGTATCGGCTTGAACGCGGCGTATGCGCGCGCGAGCGGTTTGCAAGTGTGTGAGCGCGACCTCGCGACTGAACAGCGAATGCTCGAAACGCTCGCGCAGTGGGCGGGCTGTTTCACGTCGAAGGTGGCCCTCGAAGCACCCGATGCTTTGCTGCTGGAAATCAAAGGCAGCCTGAAGTTGTTCGGTGGCCTGGACAGTTTGCGAACGCTCATCGCCAACGGACTGCAAGCTAAAGGTGTGCAATGCATTTTGGCAGTGGCACCGACGCCGCTGGCGGCGCTCGTATTCAGCCGCACTGGTCAGCCATTCACTTGTCTGCATCGCTCGCAACTACCCGCTGCGCTGGCCGCGGTGTCTGTTCACGTTCTGCGATGGCCGGAAGACACCTTGAGCACGTTGCAATCGATGGGCGTGCACAAGATTGGCGATTGCTTGCGATTGCCTCGCGAAGGATTTGCGCGGCGCTTCGGACCGCAGTTGCTGTTGCAATTGGATCAGCTGCTGGGTCGTGCCCCGCAGCTACAACGGACGTTCATTGCCCGCGAGCGCTTCACGCTCAAGCGAGAGTTTGAGTTCGAGCTCGCGAATCGCGAGGCGCTGTTGCTGCACGTGCAGCCGTTGTTCCAGGCGCTCGAGGCTTTTCTCCGTCCGCGTCAGTGTGGTGTGCAATCGCTTGAGTTGCGGCTTCGTCATCGCGATCGAGCGCCCACACGTCTCGTTTTGAGATTCATACATCCGATGGCGGATGCAACTCATGCGCATAATTTATTAACCGAGCGTCTGGAGCAGCTCGAATTACCCGCCCCCGTCCTGGCCGCGCGCGTTCGATCAGGGCCGCTCTGGCCCTTGGAGATGGAAACCATCTCACATCGTTTGTTGAATGATCCACAACAAGGAGCACCACAAGCGCTCACTCGATTGATCGAACGGCTGCGCACGCGCCTCGGTCACGACAGTGTGCAGTCCCTGCAGTGTATTGAGGAGCATCGCCCCGAGTTGGCTTCACGAACGAGCGAACCCATCGTTCATGCAAAACGGCGCAAGCGTCTAGTAAGAAGGGCGACCGGCGACGGGCGACAGGCTACGGCCAGAACGGAAGGAGCCTTTCATCTTTCGGGGGCGTGCGCGCACGATGGACGACTAGCCAGCAAGCCAGCAGCCCAGCCCGCCAGCTTGCCGCTGCTGCCGCGTCCATTCTGGTTGTTACCGCAGCCGCAGCCGCTGAAAACACAGCAGAGCTGGCCTCAGTTCGAAGGTCGTCTCGAGTTGCTCCAAGGACCCGAGCGCATCGAGAGCGGCTGGTGGGACGGACACGATATCTGCCGCGACTACTACATGGCCGCTACCCCGCAAGGACTGCGCGTGTGGATCTATCGCGAGCGCAGGTCGAAGCAGTGGTATCTGCATGGGATCTATGGGTGAGGGCTACGGGCTACGGGCTACGGGCTACGGCCAGAAGGAGTGTTCCGAATCTGGCTGTAGCCCGTCGCCTGTAGCCCGTGGCCCAGTTCCCACTTACGCCGAACTGCACTGTCTCTCCAACTTCACCTTCCTCCGTGGCGCTTCACGTCCCGAAGAGCTGATCGAACAAGCTGTAAAGCTGGGGTATCGCGCGTTGGCCATCACGGATGAATGTTCGGTTGCCGGCGTCGTGCGAGCGCATGCGGCAACGAAGGATCATCCGATTCAACTCATTATCGGCAGCGAGTTCATGTTCGAAGAAGGACTGCGCTGTGTGCTGCTGGCGATGAATCGCAAGGGCTACGGCCAGTTGTGCCGATTGATTACGCAAGGGCGTCGCGCTTCGGAAAAGGGCAGTTATCGATTGCGATGGTGCGATCTGTTCGAGGGTGAAGATCGCACGCTCAGCTATCTTAAGGATTGCCTCGTGCTCTGGTTGCCAGCGACTGAGCCAGATCTCGATGAAGGTAGACGCTTGCGAGCCGCTTTCCCGGAACGAATATGGCTCGCCGTCGAGTTACTCACGAGCGGCAACGACCGCAAACGACTACAACAGCTGCAAGCGCTGGGTGTCGAATTGCAGCTGCCGTTGGTTGCCAGCGGCGATGTCCACCTGCATGTGCGGGGTCGGCGCGCTTTGCAGGACACGCTGACGGCGATTCGTCTTGGAGTGCCGATACAGCAGGCGGGATTCGCGTTGTTCCCCAATGGCGAGCGGCACCTGCGTCGCATCGAGCGATTGCAGCGGTTGTATCCGCCGGAACTGCTAGCGGAGTCCCTCGTCATCGCGGCACGCTGCAGTTTCTCGCTCGAAGAGCTGCGCTACGAATATCCAAAAGAAATCGTGCCGCGCAAGGAAACGCCCACGAGCTGGTTGCGCAAACTCACATTACGAGGCGCTCGCAGACGATGGCCGAACGGTGCCAGTGAACAGGTGTACGAAACGCTCGAGCACGAGCTGCAGCTGATTGCCGAGCTGCGCTACGAGCCGTTCTTTCTCACGGTGTACGACATCGTGAGATTCGCCCGGCGCAAGCGCATTTTGTGTCAGGGCCGCGGCTCGGCTGCGAACTCGTTGGTGTGTTTCTGCCTCGGCATCACCGATGTCGGGCCTGAGCGGATGGAGATGCTGTTCGAGCGCTTCATCTCGCGAGAACGCAATGAGCCGCCCGATATCGATGTGGATTTCGAGCACGAGCAGCGCGAAGAGGTCATCCAGTACGTCTATAAGAAGTACAGCCGAGATCGTGCGGCGATCGCCGCCACGGTGATCACGTACCACGCCCGCAGCGCCATTCGCGATGTAGGCAAAGCGCTCGGTTTGGATCCGCTGCAA
>CBJNAT010000450.1:0-3717 GCA_966434585.1 uncultured Gammaproteobacteria bacterium
TGCCGCGCGCGGACAGGCCGAGAGTGTTGTCGACACTAAAGCGTGAGCGCCCCCCGCCACTGCCAATCCGCTGGCGATGAACCGCTCGAGCTGCGTGATGGTCTCTTGCTGCTCTTCGATGACGGCACGCACGAGGTCGCCAATGGAGACGATTCCGACGAGTTGACCGCGCTCGACCACGGGCAAGTGGCGCACCCGTTGATCCGTTACCAACTGCATGCAGTCCTGTACCGTCGCATCCGGCGTCACCGTGATGACCGGCGCCGTCATGATCTCCCACACTGCCGTTTCGGCTGACGAGCGCCCGTGCAGAATGATTTTCCGCGCGTAATCACGCTCCGACACGATGCCGACGAGCTCTGAGCCGCGTACGACGGGCAGCGCGCCGATGTGGTTTTCAGCCATCAGCTGGATGGCCCGCAACACAGGGTCTTCCGCGTCGATGCACGTGACCTGACTGCCTTTGACGCTCAGCAAGTGCTTCACTCGCAGCATGGCCCGCCTCCAGGTGTCGATCGACTGATTCTACGGCCCCACGAGCCTATCCGACCTGAGGAATTCTCCTGGGGGAATGCGAACAACGCGCACCCCCCAGCCCGCGTGGATGGCGATCCGAACTATTCAGCGGCTCACTTCCCCGAACCCGTTGCGCTCGCCGGTCGTGAAACGAACTCGAAGTCATCGCCGTCAGTCGTGAGATGTTGGTGGACTAGCTCAGGGACGCCGTGCCCGTCCTGGAGTATGAGGACCCGTGCCTCGTGGCCGCGCTCATGGACATCCTGGAGCGGACGCTGCCGAAAGGCCGCAATGATCAGCAAATCGCCTTCTTGGCACAGATGGGCGCAGGCTCCATTGGGAGCAATCTCGCGCGATCCCGCTGGGGATGGAATCGCGTAGGTCACGAAGCGCGTACCTCGGGTCACGTTCCAGCAGTGGACCTCCTCCAGGGGCAGCAAACCGACTTGCTTCATCCATGTGCTGTCGATGCCGATACTGCCGACGTAGTCCACGCGGCATTCGGTGACTCGCACCCGGTGGAGTTTGGAAGTCATCAAGGACACTGTCGTCATCATTCCAACCTATTGTTCAAAGGCAGCTAGTCGACTAAACCGCAGCCTCTTCGACGACCTGCTCCCGCTGATCGCCGGACAATCTGCTCGCGACATCCGCGATGATCTCGCGCAGTTTCGGTAATTCCGACTCCAGCCGATCTGCCGGCGCGCCGATCGCCATCGCCGCAATCACCTGCCCGTCAGCGCCATACAGCGGGGCTGCGATGGCTGCCGAACCTTCGAATAGTTGATTGACACTCACGGCCACCCCGGTGCGACGAATCCGGTCCAATTCCCTGCGCAGCTCCTGCCGATCGACGAGCGTGTGCGGGGTTTTCTTGGCCAACTTGACGGAACGCAGATATTTGTCCACGAACTTCGGATCGCCGAAGGCCAACAAAACGCGCCCCGCCGCTGTGCAATATAGCGGCCGGTTCATCCCGACCGTGATCGCGTAACGCACCGAGTGCGGACTGTCGATTGCGTCGACATACGTAATCACTTCAGCTTCGCGATCGAGCACGCCGATGTAAACGGACTCCTTCGAGCGCGCCGCGAGTTCTTCGAGATAGGGATGAGCCAGCTTCGGGAAATTCCAGGCCGACATCATGCTGGCCGCCAAACGGAACGCTGTTGGCCCGAGACGGTACATCCCGTGGCTATGCGTTAGATAACCCTCCAGCACGAGCGGCCGCAGCAGGTTCAACAAGCTGCTCTTGGGCGATTCGAGCACGCCGTTGAGCTCCGCAAGCGTCAGACCGTCCGGTTTTTTTGCGAGTGCATCAAAGAGCCCAAGCACCCGCGTCAATGAACGCGGGCCGCCCATCTCGCGATCGGTGACGCTGGCTCCGGTCCGCTTCGCCGCGCCATTTCTGCTCGCCACTGAGTTCTTCTTCACGAATGCACCTGCCTCTCGTTCAGCTCGCCTACTCGCGAAGGAGCGCGAGCCACTTGCCACTTGCCCGAAGCCGTGGACTTGTGAGGGCCAGGAGTATGCCCGCCGCCGGAACAATCCGCATCTTCCACAGTCCGGGCGATTAGCGTCTCAGAGTGTTTCGCTCTCAGTCCTCATCTTTGGCGTCGTGCGCATCGACCGGGCGGTAGTGCTGAGGGAAAACCTGCTGCACGACCGGACTCGAAGCCGCGTACGAGTAGCACGTGTCGATGAGCGGTGCGCGGGCTGGATCGCGTGCGCTGAAGACGGCGAAGCGGGTTGCCTCGTCATCTCGCGTTCTGCCGGCGAGGGTGCGGACGGCGATCGTCGCGAGGTTTTCGACAAGAGCCAGCACGTGGGTGCAACCCTCCGTGTGGCCGATGAGTTTGCGAGCCTGCTGTTTGAACCCGCCGGTAATCCTCAGCCCCACCAGCCGTTGCAAATTGGGCTTTGCGCCTTGGCAGTAAGGATAGGGCGTCGCCTCCATACTGACCTCCACCGCATGGATTCGGAGGGTGTGATCGAGACGCAGGCGTACATGCATTTCATGAACGGGCTGCCCCGGCTGCACAGAACGCCACGGATTGTTGAGCGGCCAATCATTCAGATCGCGCAAGCAACCCTCCACATCGAGCAGCCCGTCCGCGCATTCATAGCCAGCGCACTCAATCGTCCGTCGGGTTACCCGCGTACGTGGTCCAGCGGTCGGTAAAGCCATGGTTCTCTCTCGCTCAAGCAGCGCGTATATTGTGCCCAAGAGTTGTTTTTCGCACACCGTTCTATTATATGAACTGGTCGGTGAGATCTACGAAGCCTGCCGCAGTGCGACACAGTCGCAGCAACGCCGGAGATTAAAGCATCTATGCATGAGTCCGCCCCACTCCGCACGGACATCCCACATCTGATCACTCGGCCGGACCGCATCCCTGCCCGGCGCTACTACGATCCAGAGTTCTACGCCCTCGAATGCGAACGGCTGTGGCCGCGCGTGTGGCAGATGGCCTGTCGCTTGGAGGAGATCCCGAATGCGGGCGACTTCGTCGTCTACGAAATCCTCGATCAGTCGATCATCGTGACGCGCGTTGACGCGAAGACCGTGAAGGCATACCACAACGCCTGCCGCCATCGCGGTGTGCAACTCGTTCAGGATCGGGGCAGCGCGCCGAACGGGTTCACGTGCTCGTTCCACGGTTGGCAATGGAGCGTCGATGGCGTGTGCAAGATGGTCTACACACCGCAGGTCTTCGCGCTCGACAACCTCGATAAGAGCGATCTGCGCTTACGCGAATGCCGGCTCGAGACGTGGGGCGGCTGCGCTTTCATCAATCTGGACGACAACGCACCGCCGCTGCGCGAATCGATTGAGCCCTTCGCCACGATGCACGATGCGTGGCACGTCGAGACGCTGCGCACCGAGTGGTGGCTGGCCGCGCGTCTGCCGGTGAATTGGAAGCTCGCGATGGAAGCCTTCATGGAGGGCTATCACGTCATGGCGACGCATCCGCAGCTCTTGCCGGTGCAAGGGCTCGAGGGCTCCGCGTTCGCCTATCGCCAGATGCCAGCGGAGCTGGCGCCGATGAGCCCGTATCTCACCGTGCTCGCAAAGGAAATGAACGAGCGACTCACGCCGGCTCAGTTTAAGGAGATGAACATCTACTTCATGAAGGTGCTCAACGAAGGCATGGCGGGCATGACGCATGCGAAGGACATCGAGGTCGCCGAGGAGCTGCG
>CBJNAT010000451.1:0-3717 GCA_966434585.1 uncultured Gammaproteobacteria bacterium
CCTGACAGCGTGGCAGTTCGATCAACGCCCCGTCACCGGCGGTGCTTCCGCCTCACCTTCGAGCATCGCCTTGTAAACGAAGCCCGCGATAGCAGCACCCACGATGGGTGCCAACCAGAACAGCCACAGTTGCTGCACGGCCCAGTCGCCGACGAAGACTGCCGGCCCTGTGCTGCGCGCGGGGTTCACGGAAGTGTTGGTCACGGGAATGCTGATCAAGTGAATCAACGTGAGCGCAAGACCGATCGCAAGACCGGCGAAACCCACCGGTGCGCGCTTGTGAGTCGCACCGAGGATCACGATGAGGAACATGAATGTCATCACCAGTTCGGTTACGAGCGCAGCGGTCAGCGAATATCCGCCTGGAGAATGCTCCGCAAAACCGTTCGAGGCGAATCCGCCGGCTACTGAGAAATCAGGCTGGCCGCTTGCGATCACGTAAAGCACACCTGCACCGGCAATGCCGCCCGCGACCTGCGTGATGATGTACGGCGCGAGATGTGCGGTCGGAAAGCGGCCGCCGGCCCATAGCCCCACGGATACAGCCGGATTGAAATGTCCGCCCGAGATGGGCCCGAGCGCGTAAGCGCCCGTGAGCACGGTCAAACCAAAGGCGAGTGACACACCCGCAAGTCCAATGCCAACCTCTGGAAACGCTGCCGCGAGCACCGCGCTGCCACAGCCACCCAAGACGAGCCAAAAGGTGCCGATGAACTCCGCTGCTAATTTGGGAAACATCTTCGCTCCTTATTCTTCAGGTTGGTCGGGATCGATCGATTGCGTCTGGCGCATCGTCACGGCGCACAATCCGCCAAGCGCGATGAGCAGTCAATCGTTCGCGCTGAACCGCGGTCGGTGCCGCGAGCCCCGCGCGTTCGGAAAGGCATCCATGATGGCATCGACGTTGAAGAATCGGTCCGGGTGGTCGTGTGTGATGAAGATGGTCGTGAGCGTCTTGCCGCTGTCAGCACGGCCGCCACTATCCGATGTGCATCCGCCCGTGTGGGGCACCCTTTCCGAGATTCCGGAAATCTGTGAAGTGCGTGTCGGGAGCTGCTCGCGGCATGACGTACTTTCCGGCTCCGTTGTTCACTGGATGCATGTGTCCGCGGAGGAAAGCCCGATGAA
This sequence comes from uncultured Gammaproteobacteria bacterium, assembly GCA_966434585.1. Classification (GTDB taxonomy): domain Bacteria; phylum Pseudomonadota; class Gammaproteobacteria; order Steroidobacterales; family Steroidobacteraceae; genus DATELY01. Next base: position 1,129 of record CBJNAT010000451.1, read on the forward strand.
GTCTCGAGTATTGAGTGCTTGCGTGTTGAGTTGCGCTGTGGTCGTGGCGCTGACGGCCTGTGGCCGAGGTGAATCGGCGCAGTCCTTGCAGATCGCCGATGAGCATTCGGCAGCTGTGAAGGCGGCGCAGCTCGAAGCTCGCGAGCAGCAGCTTGCACAGCGTGAAGCCGAACTCGAGGCGAGGGAAGCCGAACAAGCGCAGGCCCTTTGGGAGGAATCTGAAACGGCGCAACGCGAAGCAGCCAAAGCGGCCGCCGCGAAAGAAGCTGCTGCCAAAGAAGCTGCTGCGAAGAAGGCAGCGCAAGCACGCCTTGCCTCCGCGGCACCCGCTGAAAGGACGAGTGCGCCCGTCAAGACGGCCGAACCGACACAGCCGGCGATGGAAGTGCAAGCTGGCACTGAGTTGATCGTGGCACTCGCCTCGGAGCTGTCGACGAAGACGGCGAAGGTTGGCGATGCGTTCGAAGCAACCCTCGTTGCCGATTTGATGAGCGGCGAACGGCGCGTGGCCCCAGCCGGTGCGCGAGTGACAGGCACGATCACTGAAGTTGTCTCCGGCAGCCATGCGATTGGCGCGGTGCCGACACTGGGTCTGCGTTTCGAACGCCTCGAGCTCGCCGATGGACGTCACATCCCCATTCGCGGCGAGATTCAACAGCAAGGCGACAGCGAGAAGGGCCGTGATGCGGCCAAGATCATCGGTGGTGCGGCGGCTGGCGCGGTGATCGGTCATCAGATCAAACACGGCACCAAAGGTAAGGTCATTGGCGGGCTTCTGGGCGGCGCTGCCGGCGCGGTTGTCGCGAAGAACACCGGCACGGAAGTGCAGCTGCCGCAAGGCTCGCAGCTGACCATCGTGTTGGGTGAGGGTTTCGTCGTAGCCAGCAGATGAGCCTGGCCCACGCAGGCTGCGGGGGGTGTCCCCGCTGCCTGCCGTGCTGAACACGGATCGTCCTCAGTCTCGTCATAGCGGATGTCTATCGAAGCATTCAGAACAATCGAATTCATCCGCCGCGTCTCTCTGTGTACTGTCCCTCGCAGGTCCACACAGAGAGATAGCCATGTCAGCCGAGCTCAAGTGCCCGTTCAAACACAGTGTCCCGCCAGCCAAGGCGAGCGGCGGCGCCACCAATCGTGACTGGTGGCCCAACCAACTGCGCCTCGACCTGCTGCACCAGCATTCCTCCAAGTCGAATCCCATGGGCGAAGGCTTCGACTATGCGAACGCGTTCAACAGCCTCGACTACACGGCGTTGAAGCAAGACATCGCCGCGCTGATGACACAGTCGCAAGCGTGGTGGCCTGCGGACTTCGGTCATTACGGCCCGTTGTTTGTTCGCATGGCATGGCACAGCGCCGGCACTTATCGCACGGGTGATGGCCGAGGCGGTGGCGGCCGAGGCCAGCAGCGCTTCGCACCGCTCAACAGTTGGCCCGACAACGTCAACCTCGACAAGGCACGTCGATTGCTGTGGCCGATCAAACAGAAGTACGGACGCAAGATCTCGTGGGCCGATCTGATGATCCTCGCCGGCAACGTTGCGCTCGAAACCATGGGATTCAAAACCTTTGGTTTCGCGGGCGGTCGCGAAGACGTGTGGGAGCCGGATCAGGATGTGTACTGGGGACGTGAGAACACGTGGCTCGGCGGCGATCTACGTTACGCGCACGGCTCCGAAGGTGTGGAGAAGCCGGGCGGCGTGCTCGTATCCGACGACACTGCGGATGGCGATGTTCACTCGCGCAACCTGGAGAATCCGCTCGCCGCCGTGCAGATGGGCCTGATCTACGTGAACCCGGAAGGCCCCGACGGCAATCCGGATCCGCTGCTCGCTGCGAAGGATATTCGCGAAACGTTCGCTCGTATGGCCATGAACGATGAAGAAACCGTAGCGCTCATCGCGGGCGGGCACAGCTTCGGTAAGACGCACGGCGCCGCAGCGGCGACACACGTCGGCGTGGAGCCGGAAGCTACAGATGTCGAGAGCCAAGGGTTCGGTTGGGCCAGCACTTTCGGGAAGGGGAAGGGCGCGGACACCATCACGAGCGGTCTCGAAGTCACGTGGACGACGACACCTGCGAGATGGAGCAACGATTTCTTCAAGCACTTGTTCGCGTACGAGTGGGAGTTGACGAAGAGCCCGGCAGGAGCCCACCAGTGGGTCGCAAAGGGTGCCGCTGCGACCATTCCCGATGCGTACGAGCCTGCCAAGAGGCACGTGCCCACGATGCTCACCACGGATCTCGCGCTGCGCGTCGATCCGGCATACGAAAAGATCTCGCGACGTTTCTTGGCAAATCCGGAAGCATTCGCGGATGCTTTCGCGCGCGCTTGGTTCAAGTTGACGCACCGTGACATGGGCCCCCATGCGCGCTACCTCGGTCCTGAAGTGCCGAGCGAAGACCTGCTCTGGCAGGATCCGATCCCCGCGGTGAATCACCCGCTCGTCGATGCGAGCGATATCGCCGTGCTCAAGGCACGCGTGCTCGCTTCGGGTTTGACGATCTCGCAGCTCGTATCGACGGCCTGGGCGTCGGCGTCCACGTTCCGCGGCTCCGATAAACGCGGCGGTGCGAACGGCGCGCGGC
>CBJNAT010000452.1:0-3712 GCA_966434585.1 uncultured Gammaproteobacteria bacterium
GGACGTGTCGCTCATCGAGATCCGGCCCCGGCGCACGTCGGCTACCAGGTTCGAAAGCCCTGCGACGAAGCTCTCGCCACGCGTGGCGATCGCCCGCTCGATCACGTCGGGATTGGTGGCGGGAAAGTTCGTCGGTGCGAGCGCATCGACGATCAACGCCAAAACGTACACACCCACGAGCGACAGTACGTACTGCAGCACCATGCCACTCAGTCCCGCGCCGATGCCGACGCGCACCGTGCCGGCGAACGGAATGCTGTAGCCGACGAGGGTGCTCTTTAGAAATCCCGCGACTGCCGGGACCGCAGCCAGCAACAGAACGTAGTGCTTGTAGATGTCCGCGATCGTGCTGCTTTCGCTGGCGATGATGGGCCACTCGCTCTTGGGCGTGAGCAGGATCGCCTTGACGCGGTCGATGAGCCAGTGAGTACCTCGGGGCATGGTGGTGTCCATGGTGTGCTCCTGCCTGCGGGAAGGGGAGAGCAGCTTACTCCTCGGATCTCTCTGCAGGGATGCCCTCAAGGGAGGGGAGCGAGCCATCAGTTAAGCTTTATTCATGAAACGGCGACCGGAGAGCTCTCAGTTCCATGCCGCTGCACTTCGATGCGCTTCTACCATGGCTAAATCTTGCAGGGCTGGCGGTGTTCGCAGCCTCCGGTGCGTTGTTGGCTGCACGCAAACGCCTGGACTTCATAGGCGCTTGCTTCTTCGCGCTCATTACGGCCACGGGCGGCGGTACGTTGCGCGACGTGCTGATCGATGCACCGATCTTTTGGATGCGCGAGCCTACACCAGTGATCCTCTGCGTGATCATTGCGCTCGCAGCTTGGGCGATACCGCTGCGTTGGTGGCCCGAGCGGGCACTCGAATGGTTGGACGCAGCGGGACTAGCTGCGTACTCGGTCTTTCCTTATTGGAAGGAGTGCACACGATGAGGACGAGATGACACCAACGGATCACTGCCCCTGCGGCTCCGGCCAGCGATATGCGACTTGCTGCGGACGCTGGCATGCCGGCGAACCTGCGCCCACGGCCGAAGCGCTAATGCGTTCTCGTTACAGCGCCTTCGTCTTGCGCAATGAACCCTATCTGCTCGCGTCGTGGCATACGAGCCGACGACCGTCGCGCGTGACGTTCGATTCACAGCAGAAGTGGCTGGGTTTGAAGGTCGTCGCAAGTGTGTCGACAGGCGAAGACTCGGCCGAGGTGGAGTTCATCGCGCGTTATCGTATTGGCGGTGCGTCCGCCGCACGGTTGCACGAGCGGAGTCGCTTTGTGCGGGACGGCGGGCGATGGTTCTACTTGGATGGAGACTTGCGCGAGTGATTTAGCGGCGCACTCCGCTGAGTAGGTGTGCGGAAGGCACCCTTGCGGGTGCCCTCCCTTTAGTCTCGTCAATCGTCAGTCGGCGTTCAGCCGCCAAAGCTCAGGCGAGCACCCAGCATCCACGTCGTACCTTCGTCATCGAAATCCACATCGAGACCCGCTGCGAACGTGCGAGTGAAGAAGTAGCGTGCGCCCGCGAACAACGTGGTGTCGTCCCCGCTGTCATCGAAGCTCACGTACTTGAGACCACCACTGAGCTCGAGAGCGTCGATGACGCGGCCTCGCACTCCAGCGCCGAGAGCGATGCCGTCATCGTCGAGATCGCCAAAGAAGGGGACCTCCAGTTCAACTTTCACGTACGAAAGCGTCCCGACGAGATCCAGATTGGGCTGCATAGGCCACGCAAGCCCAGCGCCGATCTCATAGGACTTGCCGGTCACATCGAAGTCGAAGTCCTGGTCTGCATACGCTGCGAAGACATGGAACTTGTCAGTGAGCTCGAGAGAGCCGCGGAGTTCGAAGCCGTCACCATCCACATCGAGATCATCGATCTCCGTCTTCACGTAGCCGAGCTCTACGTACGAATAATCGAATCCGCTGTCCGCTGCCATTGCTGAACTCGCCATGCTGAGTGCCGCAATAGATCCCAAAATAAAGCCCTTGTGCATGATGCCTCCGTAACTGAATGCGATTGCATGGACCTCTCGATGGTGGTTCCCATCGTTGTTGGATCCGTGCTACTGGTCGTTCGACCGGCGGCGCGCATTCTACGGAGGAGTCCCTGGCGACTCGGAATTAGTGGGGGAGTTTGCGCCAGATGTTTGAAGTGGTTCACAAGAGCCACGTGTGGGGTATCAGCAACAAAGCAATTGCCGCAGAAGAAAGGGAGGGTTTTGGACGGATTTATTTCCAGGATCATTCACCCAGAACCCGATCGGACGGTGGCGCTGTCGTTACGTCCCAGTGGGTAAACGCTTCTCTGATCCCGCGACTCAGCCGACTACGACCACTGAGCGTAGATCGCGCGGTCGGAACGGGTGCTAGGTACTCACGTCATCCTGCGCCCGAATGGCTTAGGTAGTAGCAGGGATGCGGTGCCAATGTATATACTAGTGGATATACATTTGTTGCCGGACGTATATATGCTATGACCAAGCCCACAGCCAGGATTTTCAAGAGTGGCAACAGCCAGGCGGTTCGCTTGCCAGCGGAGTTTCGCTTCGATGTAGACGAAGTCTTCATCGAGAAGGATGGCGACAAGGTCATCTTGTCGCCCCGTCCAACTTCCTGGGACGCATTCTTCGCGTCCAGAATCCGGCCGACGGAGGACTTCATGCAAGAGCGTTCCGACACGTTGCCGCAGACTCGCGAGGATCTTTGATGGCGCGCTACATGCTGGATACAGACATCTCCAGCTACATCATCAAAAAGCGGCCCCCACTGATAGGCGCACGTCTAGCCAAAGTATCTGTGAGCGATATCTGCATCTCCGTCGTGACGAAAGCGGAACTGCTCTACGGCGTTGCACGGTCCTCTAACAAGCGAGTGAACCGGCGTGCAGTGGATGAGTTTTTGGCGTTTGTGCGCGTGCTGCCTTGGGATGATGAAGCAGCAGAGCACTACGCTGAGATTCGCGCTGCGCTCGAAGCTGCAGGAGCGCCGATCGGCAATCTGGACACGATGATCGCGGCGCACGCGCGAAGTTGTCGGATAACCGTGGTTACGAATAACGAGCGACACTTTCGCAAGGTGCCCGGATTGCGAGCGGACAACTGGCTCAGTTGAGCCTGTCCTTCACCTTGGCCTTCAGCAGACCCATGAAGAGCGCCAAATTGTTCAACAACGGAGAAAGTCAGGGCGGTGCGTCTGCCCAAGGAGTTCCGCTTCGCGGGTGACGAGGTCTTCATCAAGCGAGTGGGAAGCACCGTAGTGCTGCTTCAAGGCGAAGCCATGAGATTCGCAACCCACGAGGAGATCCGGGTGGGAGTGAACGGAACGGAGCGAGCAGGCCACGATTACTATCCAGGCCCAAACTTGAGATTCGCACGCGGCTTGTCCGAGAACGGACTGCGGGCGAGATTGGCTCCCCGGGGCGGATTCGAACCACCGACCAACGGATTAACAGTCCGTCGCTCTACCACTGAGCTACCGGGGAACGGCTGACGAGTCAGGGGGTCATCGAAGGCGCGCGATTGTGCTGAACCGCGTTGCGGCGTGTCAAGGAAGCAATGCGACCGCCCGATGGCGCTACTGCCAGCGGCTCGCGTTGCGGCGACTGACGCCAAGAACGATGCGTTCGATGCGCCAGAGGCTCGTGTCCAGTTGCTTTGCACAGTGCGCGAGCGACATGCCGCGGCGGGCGACGAGTGTCCACACCTGGACGGCG
>CBJNAT010000453.1:0-3679 GCA_966434585.1 uncultured Gammaproteobacteria bacterium
GCACCCACGTCATTTTCGGTGCTTCCGGATCCGGCGCGTCCGGATCATCGACGATCAAAGCAAAACTCTTCGCGCGTTCCGGCGCCCCCGTCCAACTGAGCGGAGGCGAGATGTCGTCGCCTTCGCACGTGTAGCGCCGCGGGATGTCATCGTTGTGCTGGAAGGCGGTGGAGGTGAGCTCGAGTTTCATGGCATTCCTCTCAAGGGAACTACTCAACGCATCCGCGGACAAGGTGACGGTGATCTTGCAGAACGTTACCGTGAGGCCGCGCTTCGCGGCAGTACGAAAGACACTCGAACGCGCTCGCCTTCCGCGGGCTCTGCCCAGATGCTGCCGCCGTGTGCTTCCACGATGGAGCGACAAATGGACAGCCCTAATCCCGCGCCGGATCGATCCTCGCGCGCGGATTGCCAGAAGCGCTGAAACATGGTTTCCAATTGATCGGCCGGCAGCGCTTCACCGCTGTTCGACACAGAGAACTGAACCCCACCACTGACGCTCTCGGCAGTCACGAGGATGCGCCCTGGCGGATGCGTGTATTTGCGAGCGTTGTCCAGCAGATTGGCAAACACGCGCAGGATGCGCTCGCTATCGAGCATGAGTGTCGGTAGATCGCCGTTTTCACGCACTTCGAGCGTCAGGGATGTTTCCTCGAGCAGCGTCCGCGCAGCTTCTGTGGCTCTGGCGAGCAGTTCGGACGGTGCAACGGGCGCCAGCTTCAGCATCGATCGTCCATTCTGGTCCATGGCAACGGCGAGCAGGTCTTCGACGAGCCCAGACATTCGTTGCGCTGCGCCGCGCAGTGCAGTCGTGAGCTCACGAATAGCGTCCGTATTCGGCAATGCGCGCGTTCTTTCCTCGATGGCAGCCGTGAGGATCGTCACGACGGAGATGGGATTGCGCAAGTCGTGCGTGACGACCGCGAGAATGTCTTCGCGGTCGCGCACGGCGGTCCGCAGTTGCTCCTGTGTCTGTTGTAGGGAAGTGATGTCCTCGTTCACAGCGATCGCACCGGTGATTTCGCCCGTATCGGAGCGAAGAGGCGCTGCCCAATTGATCACCGTCTTGTGCGAGCCATCGAAGCATTGAACGCGGATCAGCTCGCTGCGAGAGGTTTCGCCACAGCGAATGGCGCGAGCGATACCCCAGTCCTCAGGCGCGATCCTCTTGCCGCTGTCCAGCCACCACGCCGTGTACTCGTGGAAGCGCTCAGGCCCGACGTAGCGCGTGCCCTGCCAGATACGATCGCCAGCGGGATTGCTCAGTGTGATCGTGCCCTCACGATCCGCAATCCACAGCCCGACCGGCAGCAGATCGAATACGGTTCTGAACAACTGCTCGCTCGCACGTAGTTTCGCTTCCGTCTCTTGGAGCGAGGTAATGTCTTCATTCACCACGATGGCGCCGCAGATCTCACCGCGTTCATCTCGCAGAGGTGCTGCCGAGTTGATGATCGTTTTGCAGGTGCCGTCGAAGCACTGGATGCGAACCAACTCGCCAGTGGAGGTTTCTCCCTTCTGCAAGGCCCGCGCGAGCGCCCATTCCTCGGCCGCAATCGGCTCGCCGCTCTGAAGCCACCACCCTTTGTACTGCCCGAACTCCGCGACCGGCACGTACCGCGCGCCGCCCCAGATGCGATCGGCGGCGGGATTGTTGTCAACGATTCGACCGCTCGCATCCGCGATCCATACACCCACCGGTAGCAGATCGATGACACCTCTGAGCAGGCGCTGCTTGTTGCGCATGATCTCTTCGGCACGCAACCGCTCGCTGATGTCCTGGAACGCACCCACGCCGCCGATCATCCGGCCCTCATCATCGAGAATCGGAGCAGCACTGCCGAGGATCGGCTGCTCCGAGCCATCGGGCCTGCGGATGACGCATTCCTCGCCGACGATGGTCTCTCGATCGCGCATGACGCGGCTCGAGACGAGACGCTCCGTGGGCACCGGGCGTCCGTCGGGGTAGCAAACTCGATCGGCGTACTGTGCGCTACCGGCCGTGGGCGAGAGCTTCATCCCGAACAGTTCTTCGGCCCGCCGGTTGTAAAGCGACCGACCCTCCATATCGGACATGGCAACGCCGACTGGCAGCGCATCCAGCGCTGCTTGCAGCCAACGGCGCTCGCTGAGCACTTGCTCAAACTGCGCGTCACGTTCCGCTTCGTGCGCCTTGCGCGCGGAGATGTCGCGAACGATGCCCTGCCATTGGCCATCCGAAAGGAACTTGGCGCTCACTTCGACGGGTAGCCAGGTGCCATCCTTGCGCTGGAGCGACCATTCCGCGAGATGGATGGCGCCGCTCAACAGGAACGCTTTCACTTCATGGAGTCGCTCGACATCTGCGCGAGGGATCAGATCGAAGATCGTCATGCCGATGATTTCATCGCGCGAGAAACCGAGCATGCGGCAGCCGGCTTCGTTGACGAAGGTGTAGCAGCCCTCCATGTCGGCGACGAAGATGCCGTCGGGCGCCTGCTCGATCAGGGCTCGCAGCTGTATTTGGCTCGCGTCGTGCACGCGCGCGGCGGTGGATGCGTCAGTCACGACGGGCTGCTCCAGTGGGTGTGCTAATAGATTGACCCGGCGTGAGTCGATGCATATCGGCTCCGGTACGCTGCGGCGGAGGATGCCATGAGCCTGCAAAAATAGACCAAAACTTGCAAGAACAGCGCTCGGCTGGTTCGACCATCTGCCTGGATCGCGAGAAATACTTAGTCGTCTCGGTCCACTGCACTGGAATGTTCATGAAGGACTTCCCTCCACCCTGATTGATGAAGTCACACGAGCCCGGGTGAGATGTCGCTTCTCGTCAACGCATTGCTGGATTGTTCGCATGGAACGAACGAGCGGCTTCATGGATGCTACTGGCGTTCGCTGATGCGCTCGGTTCTGCAGCGGTAACAATCTTAAAAGGGGTGGGAGGGCAGAGTGGAAGAAGCCAACGGACCCGTGGCGGATGATGGGGCTTGCGATAGGTTGGTGTTGCCGGGCTTGAGCTCGAGTCACGACTTGTCGAGCTTTGCTGTCGAGCGTCTCTCGCTGCAAGAACTCCAGGTTCCGCTCTTCAAAATAGCGCTCGATGCGGCCAGTAGCGCAGTGGCAATCTGTGCTTGCAGCACGGACGTGCCGATCATCATCTATTCGAATCCAGCGTTCGAAGTGCTGACGGGCTACACAGTTGAGGCAGTGCGCGGCTGGCCCTACGATTTCCTGTTTGCCGGTGATTCTTCTCGAGCAGCTCCAGCTGTGCTTCAGGAGGCGATCAGCGCGGGACAGCCGGCGACGATGCTCGTCGACTGCATCCGCCGCGATGGCACAGCGTTCGGCGCCGAGCTCGTTGCCTCTCCCATGCATGCCAATGGCGGTGAGGTGACGCACTACGTGATCACCCTGCGTGAGGCGAACGCGGCGGATCGTCATTTGGCGCAACTGGAGCGGTTCGTGCGTCACGACGATCTGACCGGTCTACCCAATCGACGTCTGTTGCTCGAGCGCGTGGAGGGCGCACTGGATCGATATCGTCGCTATGGCGAGACGTTCGCATTGGCATTCGTCGACATCGATGACTTCAAGGAGATCAATGATGCGTTCGGACATGCGGTGGGGGATGAACTGCTGAAAGGCGTTGCCGAGTGTCTGACGGCCGGCGTACGGCCGTGCGACACCGCAGCTCGCG
>CBJNAT010000454.1:0-3657 GCA_966434585.1 uncultured Gammaproteobacteria bacterium
AACGGGATGCGGTTCCAGAGCGAAAACGTGTTGTTCACGTCGAAGGCCGCGTAGAACTGCGGCAGGTTGGACACCACGCCATTGGCGCGATACTCGCCGGGACTGTGAGGATCCGTCAGCAGGCGTTTGCGCAGTTCGTCGTCGCGATACTTGCGTGGCCAGCTTTGCGCCCATCCCAGGAAAAACCGTTGGTCACCCGTGTAACCGTCGATCACCGGCGCAGGTTTGCCATCCAACGCGAGCTGGTAGGCACGGTAGGCCATCGTGAGTCCGGCGAGATCGGCGATGTTTTCGCCAAGGGTGAGCTCGCCGTTCACCGTGAGGCCAGCGAGCGGACTGTAGGCCGCGTATTGCTGCACCAGCGCGCGCGCCCGGCGCTGAAATTCCTCGTCGTCTTTGGCTGTCCACCAGTCGCGCAAGTTGCCCTGCGCGTCGTAGCGGCGCCCTTGATCGTCGAAGCCGTGACTGATCTCGTGACCGATGACGGCGCCGATAGCGCCGTAGTTCACCGCGTCATCGGCGTTCACGTCGAAGAATGGCGGCTGGAGGATGGCGGCCGGGAAGACGATTTCATTGGCCGGCGGATAGTAGTAAGCGTTGACCGTCTGTGGCGTCATGAGCCACTCCGTGCGGTCGATCGGCCCACCGAGTTTCGCGATGTTACGGTCAAGTACGACCGCTGAAGCCCGGGTGATGTTGCCGACGAGATCGTCGGGGCGCACTTCGAGCTTCGACCAGTCGCGCCATTTCTCCGGGTAGCCGATCTTGGTGGTGAACGTGGCCAGCTTTTCGTGAGCGCGCTGCTTGGTTTCCGGACTCATCCATTCGAGTTGGTCGATGCCTCGTGCGTATGCCTGCAACAGATTGCGCACCAGCTCGTCCATGCGCCGCTTCGCCTCTGGACTGAAATACCGCTCGACGTACATGCGCCCGACGAGGTCGCCGATCGAGCTCTCCACCACCCGCACGCCGCGACGCCAGCGCGGCTGTAGCTCGTCGACGCCCGACACCGTGCGCTCGTGGAGCTGGAAAGAGAGATCGACGAAACGCTTCGGCAGATGAGGTGCGTAGTTATCGAGCAGCCGAAAGCGGAAGTACTCGCGCCACTGCGCCACGGGGATTTCTTCCATCGCCTTGCTGACGGCTGCGATGTAGCTCGGCTGCGAGATCACGAGCGCATCGACTTGCGGCGCGCCGGTACCGGCAAGGAAAGCAGTCCAGTCGATTGCGGGCGCCAGTTCTCGCGCCTGCTCGAGCGTGTACCGGTTGTACGTTTTCTCCGCATCGCGATTCTCGACCCGAGTCCACGACGCCTTTGCGAGCTGCGTCTCCAGCGCAAAGATGTGATCGCCGTTACTAGCGGCGTCCTTCACACCCGCGGCCGCCAGCAGCTGGCCGATGTACTCGCGATACTTCTGCCGGATGTTCTGCATGCGCGGCTCATCGAGCAGGTAGTAGTCGCGATCGGGCAATCCGAGGCCGTTCTGGAACAGGTAGGGCGCATAGCGCGTGGACTGCTTCTCATCGATGGCGATGACGAACGCGAATGGCTGAGCGACGCCGATCCGCTGCGAGTGGCCGATGTAACGCGACAGATCGGCGCGCGTGCGCAACTGCTCGATGCGCGTCAGCTCCGCTTGGAGCGGCGCGACCCCTTGCTGCTCGATGCGCGACTCGTCCATGAAACTCGCAAAGAAGTCGCCGGACTTCTGTTCGTCCGTGCCGGCAGCTCGCAGCGGGTTGCTGGCCGCGTCCTCCAACAGGCCACGCACACGCGCTTCTGCTTCATCCTGCAGGATCGTGAACGCGCCGTAATTCGAGCGGTCCGCGGGAATCGGCGTGGTCTCGAGCCAACGCCCGTTGACATGCCGATAGAGGTCATCCTGCGGACGCACGTTCTGGTCGAAGTTGCCGGTACGCACTCCGGATGCAAGCACACGCTTGTCGGCTGATTCTGTCATCGCGGGAGTGTTTGGAGTCGTCGCCGTTTCGCATCCGCCGAGTGCGCACGCGCAGATCGTGGCGGACACTGCCAATCGGAATTTCATTCACACCCTCGGGATCGATTTGTATACAAGGATCACGCGCGCCCCACTCGCAAATGAAGCGGCCACACGACCGACCTCAACGGCGTGCCCAAGTTCCATAGGCCGGCCAGCCGTTGCCGCAACGGCGGCAGCGGATCCGAGCCGCGTGCGCTGCGGTAACGCTGCAGCGCCGACCAGCTTTCGATATAGGTCACGAAGTCGTCGATGGACCATTCGCGCCGCATGGTCATTGCAGGAACAGCGATCTCGTTCAGGGGGAACGGCAACGTGCGGTACTCGGCTTCCACATAGCGCCGCTCGGGCGGCCAGTACTCGCCCACGACCTCCGTGTAGAACTGCCGTACGAGTGTATCGATCGCCGGATCGACCTGCATGTGCCCATAGCCGATGAGCACGAGCACACCGCCCGGCTTCAACACGCGCCGCACTTCGGGATAGAAGCGGTCGAAGTCGAACCAGTGTGCCGCCTGCGCCACCGCGAAGAGATCCGCGCAATGCGAGCGCAGCGCCTGACGCTCCGCACTGCATGCGAGCCAGGAAATCCGCGGATGAGCAGGCGCCTGCCGCAGCTGCTGCACGCTCGCGTCGCTGCCCACGACGTGGGCGTACTGCGCTGCCAATCCGGTGGTCGCCTGACCGCTGCCGCACGCGCAGTCGATCGCAAGATCATGCGAAGCGGTCAACGAGGCGAGATACGCGAAGAGCTCGTCGGGATACGTGGGGCGACCTTGCGCATAGGTGGCGGCATGGCCGGAGAAGTGGTCTTTGAAGGACATGGGGGACTGACGCGTGAGGCGTGAGGCGTGAGGCGTGAGGCGTGCTAGAGGATGTTCTTCTCCTCCTCAAGCCTCAAGTGCGGCACGCCTTCGGGCAAAAAAAACCCGAGCTGTTTAGGCTCGGGTCAGAGAAGCGGAACCATGAAGGGTTATGGCCCGCTAGGGGGAATGGGAACTTCAGTGCAGGCGCGACCACTGCAGTACTTTGATATCGCGCGCCTCGCATTCAAAATTCTTGGCCAATACCGTGGCTGCCTCGCGCATGTCGCCCTTCGGCATCGCGCGGTTCACCTCCACTACTCCGCGAAACTCGCTCAGGCCCTCCGGCGAGCGCTCCTGCAGGAGAAAGTGCGTGTAGTACTTGATGGCCATGGCGAAAGCCTAGAGAGACGGCGGGCGATGCTACCGTGAACGCTTTCTCAAATTGCGGGTGCATGGCCGTATTCAGGAGACACCGTATGAGCATTCTGGTACGCACGTCTCTTATCCAGCGGGGAATGGCTTAACAGTGAGAGCGAAGAAAGGAGCAAACGACGGTGGCCAGAGCGCGTTACGGGCGTCCAAGTTCATCACGGCGGCCGGTGCGCGGCGGCTGCGCGACGAGTTGAACTTCCTGTGGCGCGTGAAACGTCCGCAAGTCACGCAAGCGGTGTCCGAAGCCGCGGCGATGGGCGATCGATCCGAAAACGCCGAGTACATCTACGGCAAGCGCCAACTGCGCGAGATCGATCGACGCGTGCGCTTCCTACGTCTGCGGCTCGATGGAATGGTGGTCGTCGATCAGCCGCCCTCCGATCGCGACCGCGTCTTCTTCGGTGCGTGGGTGAAGCTCG
>CBJNAT010000455.1:0-3652 GCA_966434585.1 uncultured Gammaproteobacteria bacterium
TGTCAAGGCTGAAGAGGAGGCCTGTAGGCTGTAGGCTCTAGGCTGTAGGTCAGACAAAGAGAATCTTTTTGCTTGGCTATATTCCGACCTACAGCCTACAGCCTACAGCCTACAGCCTTCCATGAACTCCGCCGCCCGCCTCCACAGCGCACCCACCAGCGAGCTGCCGCACACGCGACCGCCCAGCGTGCCGCTTTACCGCTTTCTAGGCCCGCGCTACTGGGCCGCTTGGCTCGTGCTCGGTCTGCTGCGTCTGGTGATCATGCTGCCGCTGCCGGCGATGTTAGCTATCGGCCGCTGCCTGGGTCGCCTGGGCTATCACTTTGCGAGGCGTGAGCGCCGCTTCGCGCGAATCAATCTCGAGCTGTGTTTTCCGGAGCTAGGGGCGACTGCGCGAGAACGCATTCTGCGCAAGCACTTTCAAAGTCTCGGCTGCACGCTGGTGGAAACCGGGCTTGCGTGGTGGGCGAGCAATGAACGGTTGCGACAGCTGATCCATGTCGAAGGCACTGAGCACCTGCACGAGGCGCTGGCGCGTGGCAAAGGCGCGTTGCTGCTCAGTGCTCACTTCAGCACGCTGGAGCTCGGCGTTCGCGCACTTGGACTCGTGACACCCTTCAGCTACATGTATCTCACGCCCAAGAATGCGCTCATCGCGGAGCTGTCGGGCCGCTACCGCAGCCAACACGCGATCCAGGCGCTCGCGTCCGAGCAGATTCGCGACCTGCTCAACAACCTGAAGCACAACATACCCGTGTGGTACGCGCCCGATCAGCGCTTCAACGACAAGAACAGCGCGCTCGTGCCGCTCTTTGGCCACCCGGCTGGTTCAAACGTCGCCACCAGCCGCTTGGCAAAGATCTCTGGAGCAATGGTGCTGCCGTACTTGTCGGCGAGGCTGCCTGACGACAGCGGCTATGTGGTCACTATTCATCCGCCCTTTAACGACTTTCCAAGCGGCGATCCGATCGCAGACACGCGACGCTTCCATGAGCTCATCGAGGCGCATACGAAGCGTTATCCCGACCAATACCTTTGGACGTACAAGCGCTTCAAACGTCCAGGCTTCGACCCCTACCGGTCAGCGAGCGTGATCGGACGAGCATGAAGATCACGCGCGCGATGCTACATCCTCGCTACTGGCCGACATGGGTGAGCCTCGGCTTCATGCGCGTGTTGGCGGTCTTGCCCTATCGCGTCCAGCACGCGCTCGGCGCCAGCATCGGCGGACTCCTGTATCGACTGCCCTCTCCTTTCAAACGTGTGGCCCGGCGCAATCTCGAGCTTTGTCTGCCAGCACTCACTGCGGCCGAGCGCGAACGCGTCCTGCATGGCCATTTCAAGAGTCTCGGCGTCGGCCTGTTCGAAACGGCACGTTCCTGGTGGGGACGGGCGCCACGCATTCTCGGCATCACGCGAGTCACAGGTTGGGAACACCTGGAGCAGGCACTCGCCCGCGGCCGCGGTGCAATCCTTTTGAGCGCGCACTTCACCACGCTCGAGATCGGCGCGGCGGCCATCTGTTATCGCACGCCGACGAACATCATGTACCGCCCCACGAGCAATCTCGTGCTCGAAGCCTTTCTTGCGCATCACCGCAGCCGCAACACCAAGCGCGCGATTCCGCGCGATGACATTCGCACGTTGATCAAAGCGCTCAAGGACAACGAGATCGTCTGGTACGCACCCGACCAGGCGTATCGCAAGAAGGGCGCACAGATGGTGCCGTTCTTCGGTGTGCCCGCCGCGACGAACACCGCGACGTCGCGGCTCGCACGCATGACGGGAGCGGCTGTGCTGCCGTACTTCCCCGAACGACTACCCGGAGCGCAGGGTTACTGCATGCACATTCTCCCGGCGCTCGAGAATTTCCCGAGCGACGATGCCGCCCACGATGCGCTGCGCTTCAACGAGCTGATCGAAGCGCATATCCAGCGCGTCCCCGAGCAATATCTCTGGATTCATAAGCGCTTCAAAGGGCTGAGCAATGACTATCCCGACTACTACGCGAACCGACAGGCCACTCGCCGATAGCGATCGTCAGGAGCGTTGCTCCGCGCCTTGCGAATAAGCCGATAGCAGCAGGCGCCACCCCTCTTCAGGGAATGCAGCGCCTGTGATCTTCGCGATCGAGCGTTGCAACCGTGAAAGCACCGCGGCCTCCCAACCACCCCGTGCTCGGATGCACCCGCGATCGAAGTCCAGTACATACACCTCGCGTGCGTCATCGAGCAGGATGTTGTGAGCGTTCAAATCGGCATGCTGCACACCTCGCGCATGAAAGCGAGCGAGCGTCGCCCCGATGCGAGGCCACGCATCGTTCGGCACACGGCGCTCGAACAATAGTTTCCCCAACGTTGCTTCGTGCGGTATGGCCACGGTGATGAGATCGGCGCGATAGCAGAGGCCGCTGCGCTGATAGCGCGCAGCCACGGGTGCGGGCACCGGCAATCCCCAGGCGCGCAGCGTGGCCAACAGTCGCCACTCGCGAAAAGAGCGAGTCCGTGCCGCACCCGACCAGAGGTAGCGATCGTCGGAGACGTGCGCGATGAGTCCGCCCCGTCGGTAATGACGCAAGACCCAGTCACCGTCGCTGCGACGAATGAACGCGATTCGGCCACGGCCGGCAGACATCGAGTCCAAGCCGCCCACACGCTGCCAATAATCCGGCTCGAACAACTCGTCGCTCGGAGCCAGCGTGCGCAGCAAATCGGCGTCGTATAGGATCGCGCCGCGCGGGCTTCGGAGTTCTCGTTCTTGCATCAGCTCTCATACCATGCGACCGCTGTTTGAGTCGCCCCCGGAGCGGGTCTGCATTCTGCGGTTGTCCGCCATCGGTGATGTCTGCCACACCTTAGCCGTCGTGCGCACGCTGCAGCAAGCATGGCCCGAGACGCGCTTCACGTGGGTCATCGGTCAGCTCGAAGCGAAGCTCCTCGGGCACATTCCCGAGATTGAATTCATCGCGGTGAACAAGCGCGATCTTCGTGGCTCCCATCGCCAGCTGCAGAACGCGCTGCGCGGGCGAACCTTCGACCTGTTGTTGCACATGCAACTGGCGCTGCGCGCCAGCCTCTTGTCTACCGCGATATCTGCGCGTGTCAGACTGGGTTTCGATCACAGCCGGGCACGCGAGCTGCAGTTCCTCTTCACGAACGCACGCATCGCACCCGCGGAGCGACAGCACGTGCTCGACGGCCTGTTCGGCTTCGCGGAACGGCTCGGCGTATACGACAAGCTGCTGCGCTGGGACATCCCGATTCCACCGGCCGCCCAGGAATACGCCGAGCGGCTGATCCCGCCTCACACGCCGACGCTCGTGATCAGCCCCTGTTCCAGCCATCCGATGCGCAATTGGCGCGCGGAGTACTACGCAGCAATCGCCGACCACGCGGCCACGAACCTCGGCTTGCAGGTCGTGCTCTGCGGCGGGCGCAGCGAGCCCGAACAACGCATGGGCCAATCGATCGAGAAGCACATGAAGCAACCGTGCATCAACGCGATCGGCAAGGACACGCTGCTCGAGCTGCGTGCGACGCTCGCACGCGCCAAGATGCTGCTGTCGCCTGATTCCGGCCCCGCCCATATGGCAACAGCCGTGGGTACGCCCGTGATCGGGCTCTATGCAGCAACCAATCCATCGCGCACGGGG
>CBJNAT010000456.1:0-3631 GCA_966434585.1 uncultured Gammaproteobacteria bacterium
TCGCCTCGTAACGTGCCTTCGAATGCCAGCGGCAAGGTCGGTGCGAGTGCATTCGCGAGCGCGAGGGGCACCTCGTGCAACGAGTACCGAGCCTGCAGCGAGCCCTCCTGATGCATCTCGGCGTTTACGCAGAGTTGCACTGAGCCGTCCTGCAAACAGGTTTGCGAAATCTGCGTGCCTTCGGGCGAATGCGTCATGCGTGCAGGCTCGCGGAGCGTGAGATGCGCGGCTCGCTCGACGTCCAGCATGAGTGACTGCAACGTACCGGACCACGTGCCTTCCTTCAGGCTGCCCTCGACATCGAAGCTCGCGTCGAGCGGTGTGCCTGCGCTTTGCAGTGAAACGCGATGCGCTTCAAGGTCGCCCCTGACATCCATTGCCAGCCGATCGAATGTGAAGCCCGCCGCCGCGATTTCACGTGCTTGGATTCGTGCCGAGCCAGACGGCTGCTGTGGCCGAGTGACGTCGAGGTTGACCGAAGCTGCGCCGATGCGCGTGTCGGCGATGAACACCTCACTGGCAGTCGTGGTGCCCGCGATTCGCACATCGGGCCATTTGCCCGTAATACGGTAGTTGGCGTCGATACGGCCGTTCGCATCGGGCAGCCAGTCGTTGAGCGAGACGATGTCGACAGCGACGAGCGCGTCCATGACCTCGCCGCGTTCGCCTTCCATATGCAGCGTGCTTTGACCGGAACGCAGATCCAGGCTGCCGGCGAGCGCGTTGTTCGGCGTCAGTTGCAAGTCGGCGCGACCGGACAAGCGACGTCCACGTAGCTCTCCTTGAAGATTGCGGAGAGCAACTTCGGCGCTGGGTCCCGTGTCGGTGATCTCGCCGGTGCTAGCCAGCGCGAAATTCAACTGACCCTTCCAGGCCGCGGCGAATGAGCCCGGATCGAAGCGGTTGGCATCGGCCTGCACATCCCATCTGATGTTCGGTTTCAACCGTACCGAGCCGCTGGCTGCGAGACGGCCATTCGATTGGACGATATCGAGTTGTCGCATGCGGAGCGCCTCGGGCGTGCCTTCGACGTGCAACGCGATGTCCGCCATCTGCCGTGGCGGTCCGAGCGATAGACGCCCTTGCGTCGTAAACCGCTGCGCGCTGCCGGCGAACCGCACAGTGCCGCGCGTGTGCAACGCTTGCCCGGCCCAACGTTCCGGGACGACGAGGTCGTGCCACGCGACGTTCACATCCGCACTGACAGGCTCCTGATCAGTGCGGATGCGACCTTTCGCATGCAACGTGCCGGGGCCATCGTTGATACGCAGCTTCGTATCGATGTCGAGCTGTCGCTCATCGCGCGTGAAGCGCAACGGCCGGATGTGTAAGTTGTCACCATCGATGCGCAGCGCGCCGGTGATCCGGCCGGCGTTCAGCGAACCGGCGCCCTGTAGCGCCGCACCGAGGGATTGCAGACTCGAATCCGGCAGCAGCTCGGCACGGGGATCGAAGGTGGGCACCTCGAGCGAGAACGTCCACGGTAATGCCTGCGTCTGTTTTACGCTCGCGAACAACTGTGCTCGCAACGGCCGAGCGAGCTGCAACGTGAGCTGCGCGCTCTCGTCCTTCGCTTCGGCTTTCACCGTGCCGCGATACTCGTATTCGCCTGCACGCCAGCGGAAGCTGCCGTGGCCGTCCCCAACATACACTCGCTCGCCGCTGACATTGCCTGCGAAGCGCACTTCACCCTGTGGCGAGCGCACCTCGAGCTGCTTCAGCGCAATCCCGGCGCCTGTCCATTGGCCTGCTGCAGACGCGCTGCGAATTCGCACCGCAGGCTCTCCCTCCGTCAGTATCTCGACACCGCTTGCCGCGAACCGATCCGCGACGATGTCGATCGGAGGTTCGAGGGTGAACGGTTCCTTCGGCGGCTCGTCGGGTTTGTTGCTGGCTCGCACATCGATAATTGCGCCTCGGACTTCCGCATCCTGCACGTGTGCGGTCATACGCAGCAGTTCCAGCAACTTCGCATCGAGTCGCGCCCAGCGGATGGCAACGCGAGTGCCGCCGTCGGGATTCGCAAATTGCAGATCGTGGATCGTCAGCGGACCAGCCAGTGTGCCCTCGATACGGCCGACGTGTAGGTTGTCGCCAAGGGCGCTCTGTGCGATGCGGATCGCTGTGCGGGTGCCCGCAGCTGTGTTCATCAGCCACACGAGCGTGACGGCGAGCAGGAGCAAAACGCCTACCAGACCAAGCAATGTCCATCGCAGCCACCTCATCGACGTGCGTGCCTCATAGATCGGGGCCGATGACCAGATGGATGCGAAATTCCTTCTTCAGATCCGTGACCACGGCTCTCGCAACGTCGACTCGCAACAGGCCGAGGGGTGAGCGCCAGCGCAGTCCGATCCCGGTACCGACGTTGACATCGAACGAAGACGAGAATGCATCGCCGGCATCGACGAACACGCCCGCGCCCCAGTTCTCCACGAAGTAGTGTTCGTACTCCGCGCTCGCGATGGCCACATACTTGCCGCCGATGATGCCGCCTGCGCTGTTCTGCTCGCCGATGGCTTCGTAGTCGAAGCCGCGGATGGAGCGATCGCCACCGGCGAAGAAACGCAGCTCGGGCGGCAGGTCATCGAAGTTCCTTACCCCCATGGCGCCGCCTGCCGCTCGCAGCAGCACTCGGCCGTCATCCCTCACGCCTCGAACCCATTTCGCCTCTGCACGCGCTTGTGCAAACGTCGTATCGGTGAGCGATGACTTGGGCGCGAAGCGCACGCCGTACAGCAGCGAGTAACCCTTGCGGGGGAACAGCAGATCATCGGCGCGTTTCTTCGTGAGCAAGCCTTCTGCGTAGAGGAGGGTCGAGTGACGCAGCTCATCGGCGATCTCGAAGTTGCCGTGGAGAAATTGCAGCCCGAGCGCGCGAGTGAAGCCGTGCCAGCGATCGGTCGTCTGCGTGGCAGAGGCGCGCGCGAGTCGCTAGTATCCGTTTCTTCGTCGCGATACCCGACGGCGAACTTGTACTGACGATCCTTGCCAGGCTGCGGGACGATGTAGTGCAGCGCATATTCCTCGAGCCGCTGCGCATACTCGATCTCGCCGCCGAGCTTGTGACCGCGGTCGTTGATCCAGCGGCGCTCGACGCCGAGTTTCACACCGGGGCCGGTGTCCGTACTGACGAACGCTTCCGCCGAGTAGACCGTCTTCTTTGCCGGTACGAGTAGCACATCGATCGGGACTACGCCGTCTTTTGCCTGATCGAGCATCGGCTGCACCGACACGGTAGAGAAGTAGTCGGCATCCACGAGCCGCTGCTGTAGATTCAACAGTCGCTCGGTGGAGTAGAACGCACCTTCGCGCCAAGGGATGTAGCGCGGCAGCACCTTCGGCGAAAGCTGCACGTCGGGGAAGCGCACCTCGCCGAAGCGATAGCGCACACCGGTGTCCCATGCGAGATGGATGGTCGCTGAATTGTTTGCGCGACTCACCTCGATGCGGCGCGTGACCATCTTCGCATCCAGATAGCCGAGCGACTTCAGCTCCGTGTCGATGCGCGCCTTGCTGGCTTCGTATTGCGCGTGATCCAGTCGGTCGCCGGCCTTGGGTGCGAACGCGTCCACCGCTTCTCGCACGGGGGCCAACCGGAGTGCATCGCCTTTCACGCTCACCTGTGCGT
>CBJNAT010000457.1:0-3626 GCA_966434585.1 uncultured Gammaproteobacteria bacterium
GCCGACACCATTTGAAGGCGTTGTCGAGCAGATTCCCGGCGAGCTCTGTGAAGTCCTCTCGATCGCCGAGGAACTGCGCATCAGGGGTGACATCGAGCTCGCACCGGATATCGCGGTCCGCATACACCTTCAGCAACGCCGCGCACAGGGGTGTCAACAATTCGCCGACGGGAATGGGAGTACTGCCTAGACCAGTGCCCCCAGAAGCCGCCGCGCGCTTGAGTTGATAGCGGACGATGCCGTCCATACGTTCCACCTGCTCATCGAGCTGTCGGGCCGCAGCCGAGTGTTTCAACTCCGACCCCTGCAGCAGATTGCGCATGACCGCAAGCGGCGTCTTCAGGCTGTGAGCGAGATTGCCCAGCGTATTGCGATACCGCCCCATGCGCTCGCGCTCGCTACGCAACAGCGCATTCATATTGCTCGTGACGCCACTCAGCTCGCGCGGATAACCGCTGCCGAGCTCGGCCAGCTCGCCGGCTTCGATGGCGCCGATCTCCCGCTCGATGCGACGCAGCGGCGACAGGACCGAGCTAAACAACAACGCGAGCACGCCGATCAGAAGAATCATCAACACCCCGAACCAGCCGAACATCTGCACGCGGAGTTGCTTGAGCTGTGCGTAGTACGGTTCCAGATTCTCGGCTGCACTGACCACGAAGTCGCCCACACGGCCGTCGTTGAACTCCCAACGCACACCGATGCTGAGCGCCAGAACGGGCGTGCCATTCGCCAACTGCAGCTGCCCGAAACTACGCCGGCCCGGAGCGATGTCGTCGGGGAACAGCAAGCGCGTACCGGCCATGGAATCCGAACGCCACGCGGGCGCACCGTTGCGACGGCGGACTTCGCCGTACAGCCCGGAACCTGGGTTGGCGAAGCGTGAGGATTCCGTGATCTGCCCCGAGGGGACGAGGTCGTGCGCGGCGGTTTCTTCAGTGGCCGAGATCAATGCCAGCACCTGCACATCGAGTCGATCGCGGATGGCGCGCTCGCTCAGATCGCGAAAGACGGAATCGAGCGCGAGGATCGTGAGCCCGAAGAACAACAAGAGCAGCAGCGAGACGGAGCTCAGCAGGCGTGTACTGAGCGAAGGAACACTCATGTGCGACGCTTATTGGGCGCTATCGCGCAGCAGAGCAAAGCGGTAGCCCCGGCCGCGCAGCGTTTCGATGGGCTTGATCGCGTTGTCCGGATCGAGCTTGCGACGCAGGCGCCCGATGAAGACCTCGATCGTGTTGCTGTCGCGGTCGAAATCTTGTGCGTACAGACGCTCCGTCAGCTCCGTTTTCGAGATGACCTCGCCGGCGCGATGGATGAGGTATTCGAGAATGCGGAACTCGAAACTCGTGAGATCCACTTTCTGAGCGTTCACGGTGACTTCCTGTGTGCGCGTGTCCAGCGCAACTGGACCGCACCTGAGCACGGGTTGTGCCCAGCCCCCGGAGCGCCGCAGGAGCGCCTGCACGCGGGCGAGCAGTTCTTCGAAGTGGAACGGTTTCGCAAGGTAGTCATCGGCACCGGCCTGCAGACCTTCGACCTTGTCCTGCCAGCGATCACGCGCGGTCAGAATCAGAATCGGGAAGCTGCGACCCGCCGCGCGTGCACGCTTGATGACTTCAAGCCCTGGCACCTTGGGTAAGCCCAGATCGATGATGGCGACGTCGAGCGGGTACTCGGTGGCGCAGTACAAACCCTCCTGCCCGTCCGCGGCAGCATCGACATTGAAGCCGGCGTTCTTGAGCTGACTCACGAGCGAGTCGCGCAGGGCTTGATCGTCTTCGACGAGGAGTAGGCGCATAGAGATTGGGCTACGGGCTACGGGCTACGGCCAGAGGTGAATCGGTGGCTCTCTTCAGGCTGTAGCCCGTAGCCTGTAGCCCGTCGCCCTTCTTCATCACCGCATGCTGCCCGTTTCTGCATTGACGCGTACCGTCCAGACACGGCCGCTGTCGTTGAGCAGGCGGATCACATAGATGCGATGTTCGCCATCGCTGTCGATTTCGGCTTTGACGGCTCGCGCCTTGTAGCGTCGCTGTGCCATTTGCACGGCTTCATCGAGCGACAGCTGGCTGCGATTCTTGCGGCCCTCGCGACCATCGTCGTCGCGTCCGCGATGACGGTCGACGAGGCTCTGTGCCGAGGCATCCGGCAACAGCGCGGCCTGATGGACCATCAGCAGCACCAGGATGAGAACGGCACGCAGCATGGTCAGGTAGTGTACGTGCCGCGGAGCGTGAGATCACGCCCCGCGGCCACATGCCCATATGGATCCTGGCTCATTCAGCAGGTTCGACATCGACTCGGACACGAATACGATCGCCGGGGTCGTACGGCAGACGCGTGGCGTATTCGCGCCCGTGGTAGAGATAGGTCACGCGGTAGCCTTCGATGCGTTCCTCGTATTCGTCCTCGTAACGAACCGCACAGCGCTCCACGTATTCCTCGCGCGGTGCTGAGTAACGAGCGCCGCGTTCGGCCGAGATATCGTGGCCGACGGCTGCACCGATCAAGGTCCCAGCGACCGTGGCCACGTCCTGACCGCGCCCGCTGCCGATCTGATGACCGACGACGCCGCCGATGATGCCGCCGAGAACCATGCCGCCTTTGGAATGCGAGCCGTCATAGCGAACCGCACGTACTTCGCGAACTTCATTCCAGCATTCGCGACGCGGCGTTTCGACTCGGATCTGACGCACGATCGGATCCACGTCGACCACTTTGGCGTAGTCGTATTCGCCGCGGTCATAACGCGCCGGGCTATGACCCTTGTGCTTCCAAGAGCCCGCCTCCGCCTGAGCACCCGCGGCCAGCAACGAGACCAGGACCGTCGCACTCACGAAGCGCTTCATCTTCTTCTCCCCACGCTCGGCACCGACACTGAAGGCTGGGAAGCGCAACGCGAGGCCGTTTAGGACTCCTTAGAGGTGACCTTACCCTCCTGCCACAGCGCTTCCATCTCATCCAGGGTCGCATCTTCCGGCCGACGACCCTGCGCCTTCAGCTGTCGTTCAACGTAGCCGAATCGGCGCTCGAACTTGGCATTCGCGTGCCGTAGGGACTCTTCGGGGTTCACGCCCACGTGCCGGCAGACGTTCGTCACGCAGAAGAGCACGTCGCCGATCTCGTCCTCGATCTCCCGACGACCGGCAGGCTCCGACACTGCGCGACGCAGCTCTTGAATCTCCTCATCCAGCTTGTCGAGAGCTCCTTGAACGTCCGGCCAATCGAACCCGACCTGCGAGGTGCGCTTGCCCAACTTCACAGCCCGCGTCAGCGCTGGGAGCGCGACCGGAACTCCGTCGAGCACGCTCGCACCAGTCTCATCCCGCTCGCGTTTCTTGTGGGCTTCCCATGCAGTGGTCTGCGCGGCGGCCGAATCGATTTTGGCATCGCCGAAGATGTGCGGATGACGTAGTTCCATCTTCTCGCAAATCGAATCGACGACATCGTCGAACCCGAACTCGCCCGCTTCCTGCGCCATTTGCGCATGAAACACGACCTGGAACAGCAAGTCTCCAAGCTCATCGCGCAGTGCCATCAGATCTTGCTTCTGAATGGCGTCTGCGACCTCGTACGCTTCCTCGATCGTGTACGGCGCGATGGTGCCGAACGTCTGTTCGAGG
>CBJNAT010000458.1:0-3625 GCA_966434585.1 uncultured Gammaproteobacteria bacterium
CGCTGATCGAGATGTCCTGGCCGATATGCATCCGCTTGCCGGTGTCGCGGCGCGCGGCGATCGCTGCGAACGCCGTGCTCGGCGTGGGTATCCTGCTGTCATTCGTCACTGTCCCGATCGCGGATCGGCTGCTCCGGTAGCCTGCGCACTGACCGTAGCGATGTAGCGGATGTCCAGGAAGTAACTCCACGGCCCGCTGTTCGTAGAATGCAGCGCAGTCCGTTTGGAGATAGACGTGCCGCCGCTGATCCGCTTCCTACTGCGCCATGCGCTGATCGGCTTCGCGCTCGCGGGAGTTCTGGTTGCCGTCGTGTGGTTCACGAACTGGCATGGCTTTGCCGATCTCGTCAGAGGGCCGGGCGGGTCGCTCGCTTTGTTCGTCTTAACGACATTCACCGGTTTCACCTTCGCGAGCGTGCAGATGGGAATCGCCGTCATGCTGCTCGGGGGCGACAACGACTGAGATACTCCCCGCCTTCAGCCGTATCGCTCATTTCGCTTGCAGGCTGCGCCCGATCGCGCCCGGATAGATCACCACGGCCTCTTTCTGCAGGTTGTCGAAGATGTCGCGAGCGGCGACCGACGGTGACTCAGTCCACCCATCGCCGACGCCCGCTGCGCGCCATTGTTCGGCGAGCGGGCCGACCGCGTTCTTGATGATGTTCGTCTGCATGCCGCCCGGTGAGGCAATGAAAACACGGATGTTGCTCTTCTTCAGCTCACTGGCTGCTGCTTCGAAGATGCCGACGAGTGCATGCTTGGTGGCTGCGTAATGTCCCAAACCGGCGGACGCGGAGCGATGCCCGAGAATGGACGCGACATTCAGAATGGTGCCGCCGCCTTGCTTCTTCATGATGGGCACGACGCGGCTCGCCAGATCGACATACGCCCAGTAGTTCACTTCGAAGTTGCGGTGCGCCTGTTCGAGATCCGTCTGCTCGAGCGTGGCGAGATACAGATAACCCGCATTGTTGAAGAGGTAGTCGATACGCCCGAACTGCTTGATGGCGCTGTCGATCACCTGTTGGCGCTGTGCCGATTTCGCGAGGTCGACTTCGACCACGATGGCGTCGCCGCCGTGCTTGCGAACGCTGTCAGCAAACGTCTGCGATGGACCGGGATTGATATCGACGAGCACCAACTTCATGGTTTTGTCCGCCGCGATCTTTGCGAGCTCCGCACCGAGACCACTGCTTGATCCCGTGATCACAGCGACTTTGCCGTCATAGGGGTTCTCGGCTGACTGCGCCGCTGCCGCCAGGGTCAGCAGTAGTACCAGAAAGGAAGGAAGCCACACGGTGCAGTGGGGTGCTCGAGACGACATCGCTATTTCTCCATCGCGCTGAACCTCACAGATCGCAACGTAGCGCGTAGCTTCTCCCTGAGCCAAGTACGTGCAGCTCGTGGATACGTGCGATCGGGCGGGCGGTGCAGCTGCGTTGGCGACCACACGTCGGCCCAGGTCCCGTCGCGACGGCCATCACTCGCAGCCGCCAGCCACGCCGCGCACGAGCCCGAAGGGATGAAACTCGCTGTCGCGCGCCACCCAGGCACATGGACGTGCCCGCCGCCGCAGGTGGCGAGCTCCGAGGAAAAAACACACTTTCTCCTCGGAGCCACAGCGCGAGTGGCAGGACGCCCGAGTCGCTGTTTCTTACTAATTGTCCATCGTGCTGTGCACGACCCCGAAGGGATGAAAGGCTTTCCGTTCTGGCTGTAGCCCGTAGCCCTTCTTACTAGTTAGCGTCTCGGCGAGAGCTGATCAGAGCATCCCTTGGGGTTCCGTTCTACCGGCCCATCTGGCCTGAAACTCCCGATGTGCCCGCAATACATCGTCGTCCAAATCACGAGCGAGCTGCGCCGGTCGAAACCCAGACGCGATGTCGATGACGCGCACCTCGCGTCCCTCGACGCTGAAGCGAACACGCCACTCTTTCACCGCGAGCTGCATCTCACCATCGATTCGCCTGATGCGTCGATACGGATGTGGCTCCGGGCCGAGCGCGAGCGTGGATCGAATGCGCTCCACGATCGGGAGGCCGGTGCGCGTTTCGATCCAATGGGCTTGCTCGATTACCAACGGTGCGAAGGTGACTGCAAACGCGCTCACAGGATCGGCTGGTCGAGTGGATTCGCCAGCGTCGAGCCAGCCATTGCCCGCATCGGGATGCGAGTCCGTGTAAGCGATGTAAGGCTTGAGATCGAGCACGGGCGTACCATCGAGCATGTCGGCATCGAGGATGTGCAGGTTCAGACCGTCCACTTTTTCCAGTCGCACGACCGATAGACCGATGGGATTGGGGCGGTGCGGCGAGCGCGTGGCGAACACACCTTTGCGGCCCGTGGTGCTTCGAGGCGGCAGCACCTTGGGACGCCAACCAATGTTGTGATGGAACCAGAAGATCACCCAAATCCATTTCCAACTCGAGAAATCTTCGAGTGCGTGTTCGAAGTTCCGGCCCGCGAGTAACTCGATGCGAGCAGGCGCACCTCGCGCAGCCCGAGGCTGACGCGCGGCCTCCACTTTGGTGATGAGCGAACTGCGCACGAAACCGATGGGCTCGAGGATGAGGTGGGAGGGATCATTGTTTTGCTGCGATGTCATGGCGCGCAGGATACAGGTCGCGGGGAGAGCGAACTTTCAACTCAGTGCTCTTCCAGCGTCCACGGTTTCGCGGCGGCAGTCGTGTTGCCCGCAGCGCGCCATCCTTCCACACCCTCCGGAAACCAATGGACGCGCCGGTAGCCGTAGCCGATGGCTCTCTTCGCGGCATTCCAGCTGAGCCAGCAGCGCTCGTGGCAATAGATGACGACAGGATGATCGCGGTCGCCGCGGGTCGCTCGCGACAGAAGCGCGCGGAACAACACGTCTGTTTCCGGTGCAATGTCCGCCATGCCCGCGCCCGGCAGCCACACGCTGCCTGGAATAACTTGCTGCGGCAGCGGCAGCCACGGCGCATCAGGCGCCATGCCGGGAGGGCGCTTTGAGTCATTGGATACGTCGATCACAAGCGGTTTGCTGTGCTTCAGGAGCCCCGCCAGCTCTTTCGCGTGGATGACCTTGCCGCCAGTGATTGTTGCTGGAACAGCCGAGTTGATCGGTCCACTCCAGAATCCCTCCGGCTCCTGCACATCGTCGCCGCGGGCAGCTGCAAATACGACCCATAGCAGAAGCAATGCGAAAGGGCGCATCCGAGGCGGGGCTTTGCTACGACGTTGACGACACAGTAGTCGCGGGCACGGAAAACTCCCGCACGAAACTCTGCTCCTTGCTGTCCGTGACCTCGATCTTCAGCTGTCCTGGCCGCAGCGGCTTGAAGCCGAATGTGATGACGGGATCCGTACTGAGCGCGATGTCCGATTCGATGCGCAGCACCGGCTGATCCTCGTAGGTGATGTTGATCGTTCGGATGAAATGCGCCGGCGCGTAGAGACGCGTGAGCTGATCCATCTGCATGCCGTTGAAATTCGGATGTCGGATCATGAGCTGCGCCTGGACCGGTTCTCCGGGTGCAAACTCACCGAGTAGCTTCAGCTTCATTTGGCCCAGATTGCGCATCGACTCCTCATCGTTCGATCCGGCGGGTGCTGAACAGCCGCCGGAAGCTTTGACGAACTTCTCCAC
>CBJNAT010000459.1:0-3623 GCA_966434585.1 uncultured Gammaproteobacteria bacterium
CCCACACAACCTTGCGTGCGCGCGAATTCCTCGAGCAATTGCGCAACGCCGATGCCGCACGTCAGCACGCTGCCGATCGCGCTGAACGGGCGGCCGACATTCTTGCGGCCGCCACAGGCGATGAGGACATGATCGCGAGCGCGCTCCTCGTGCCATTGCTCGAATCAGGCGTGCTCGACGAGTCCGCAGCGAGCGCGCGGTTCGGCATCGAGCCTGCGCGCATGGCGCAAGAGCTCGCTCGACTGGATGCGCTCACCACGCCGCGCGCGTGGCAACCCGGTGCTTCGCTCTCATCGCAGCAGGCCGAGTCGCTGCGCAAGATGCTCTTGGCCATGGCGAGCGATCCGCGGCTGGTGCTCGTGCGGCTCGCCATCCAGCTCCAACGTTTGCGTGACGCGAAGGACGCTCCTGCTCCAGAACGCGAGCAGCTCGCACTGGAGACCCGGGACATCTACGCCCCACTCGCAAACCGCCTGGGAGTTTGGCAATTCAAGTGGGAACTCGAAGACTTGAGCTTCCGCTACCTCGACCCGGAGAACTACAAGCGCATCGCCGGCTGGCTCGCGGCCAAGCGCGTGGATCGCGAGCGCTACATCGAAGAGGTGAAGGCGACGATTCGGGAAGAGCTCGACAAAGCCGGCATTCAGGCGGAGGTCGCTGGTCGACCGAAGCACATCTACAGCATCTGGCGAAAGATGCAGCGCAAGAACGCCGCCTTCGAGCAGCTTTACGACATCCGCGCGGTGCGCATCCTGGTCGAGAACGTGGCTGAGTGCTACGCCGCGCTCGGCATCGTGCACAGCCTGTGGCCCTACATTCCAGGCGAGTTCGACGACTACATCGCCACACCGAAGGACAACTTGTATCGCTCGCTGCACACGGCAGTCATCGGGCCCGGCAAACTGCCGTTGGAGATTCAGATTCGCACGCGGGAGATGCACGAGCACGCCGAGCTCGGCGTGGCTGCACACTGGACGTACAAGGAAGGCCCACGCCGCCCCGATACCGCCTATCAGCAGAAGATCAACTGGCTACGCCAGATCCTCGAGCCGGCCGCTCGCGACAACCCGGAAACCGAAGCGGACTTTCTCGAACGGTTACGTGCGGAAATTTTCGAGGACCGCGTCTATGCGCTCTCGCCGCGCGGCGAGGTGGTCGATCTGCCACGCGGTGCAACGCCGCTCGACTTTGCCTATCACGTACACACGGACCTGGGTCATCGGTGCCGTGGCGCCAAGGTCAACGGCAAGATGGTGCCGCTCAATCAGGTGCTCGCGAACGGTGACCAGGTCGAAATCATCACGGGCAAGCACTTGAACCCGAGCCGAGATTGGTTGGTGCCTTCGCTCGGGTATCTCGCTTCACCGCGCAATCGTTCCAAGGTTCGGGCTTGGTTCCGCAAGCAAGACGAAGCACAGAATCGCGCACAAGGGCGGCAGATACTCGAGCGAGAGTTGCAGCGGCTCGCGATCCATTCCGTAACGCTGCCGGAGCTGATCGAAGAGTTCAAACAGCCGAACGCGGAGGCGCTGTATCAGGCAATCGGCGAAGGCGAAATCAACGTCGCGCAGATCACGGGTGCGATCCTGCGGCGCGCACGACCACAGGAGCTCCCCTCGCCCGTAGCGCGCAAACCAGCCGTTACGCCCAAGCACATTGCCGGCCTCGTCATCGATGGCGTGGGCGACCTCCTATCGAGTTTCGCCAACTGCTGCAGGCCCGTGCCGCCGGAGCCGATATCCGGCTACATCACGCTCGGTCGGGGGGTCAGCATCCACCGTCAGGACTGCGTGAACATGATGCGTCTGCAGGCCACGCATCCCGAGCGCGTGTTGAATGTCGAATGGGGTGAGGGCGGTGAGCGTGACTTTGCCGTCGATGTGAATGTGCGCGCCTTCGATCGACGCGGGCTCGTACGTGACATCAGCGGCGTGCTCGCGGACATGAAGATCAACATCCACGCGATGAACACGCTCACGCACGAAGACGATGGCATCGCCGATATGAATCTGCGCATCACAGTGCACGATCTCGCAGAGCTCGCGCGGGTGCTGGCGAGGATTCAGGGCTTGCCGAATGTGATGAGTGCGAGGCGGAAGGGGTAGGAAGGTGGCTAGTCGGCTAGTCGGCTAGCAAGAAGGCTGATCTCCTCTGGCTAGCTGACTAGCAGACTAGCTGACTAGCCGTCCCGTCCATCACCGATTCGGGAAATCGATCGCGATCTTGTCCGCAGCCAACGCGGCTTCATGCAGTGCTTCCGACAGCGTCGGATGCGCATGCATCGTGCGCTGCAGATCTTCCGTGCTCGCGCTGTACTCCAGTGCGAGCACGGCTTCCGCGATGAGCTCGCCGGCCATCGGGCCGATGATGTGCACGCCCAGAATTTCATCGGTGTCCGCTGCGGAGATCACTTTGCAGAATCCTGCACTGGCCTCCATCGCACGTGCGCGCCCGCTGGCCATAAATGGGAAGGAACCAAATTTGTAAGCGCGCCCGCTCTGCTTCACCTGTTCTTCCGTGAGACCGACCCATGCGATCTCCGGAGCCGTGTAGATCACGGACGGAATCGCTTCGTAATTCACATCCCCGTGCTTGCCCGCAATCATGTCGGCGACCATCACGCCCTCTTCCTTGCCCTTGTGCGCGAGCATCGGGCCGCGGACGAGGTCACCCACTGCCCACACGTTCGGCACGCCGGTGCGGCAGTGCTCGTCGACGTTGACGAAGCCTCGCTCGTCCAGCTGTACACCCGTGCCTTCGCCGAGCAGGTCTTTCGTGTGGGGACGGCGACCGATCGCCACGACGACCTTGTCGACGACCACACTCTGCTCGCCCTTCGCGTCGGTGTATCTCAACGTCACACCATCCGCCTTCTTGTCGGCGCCCGTGACCTTGGCGCCCAGACGCACGTCGAGGCCCAGCTTTTTGAAATGACGCAGCGCTTCCTTGCCGACCGCACCGTCTGCCATTGGCAGGAAAGTGTCGAGGGCTTCGAGCACCACGACCTCCGCACCCAAGCGTCGCCACACGCTCCCGAGCTCGAGCCCGATCACCCCCGCACCGATGACTCCAAGCCGCTTGGGCACTTCCGTGAACTCGAGCGCGCCCCATGAGTCGACGATCTGCTTGCCGTCGAACGGCAGGCTCTTCAGTTCAACCGGCACCGAACCGCTGGCGAGGATCACATGCCTTGCAGTGAGCTCCTGCTTGCTGCCATCCTTGCCGGTGAATTCGACCTTGTTGCCGGCCAGGAGCTTGCCGTGGCCCTGGAGCGGGGTGACGCCGGCGGACTTGAACAGCGCGAGGATGCCCGACGTGGAGGCCTTGACGATCTGCGCCTTGCGCTTCTGCATGGCGGCCACGTCGACATCTACCGTGCCTGTCTTAATGCCATGCGCCGCAAACTCGTGTTGGGCGCGATGCACCAGCTCCGTAGACTCGAGCAGCGCTTTCGAGGGAATACAGCCGGCGTTCAAGCACGTGCCGCCGAAGACATAGCTGCCATCGGGATTCTTCCATTCGTCGATGCAGGCGACGGACAGCTTGTTCTGACCAGCCCGGATAGCGGCCGGATAACCGGCAGGACCGCCGCCGATCACGATGACATCGAAGGATTGCGACAT
>CBJNAT010000460.1:0-3619 GCA_966434585.1 uncultured Gammaproteobacteria bacterium
CCACTTCCCCGAAGAGGTGCTGAATGTCTGAGAACCTGCTCGAAGTCCGCGACCACTACCGACCCTCTGCCGAGGAGCAGTTGGAGAAGACTCATCTAGCGCGGTTCGTCACCGTGCACCGCACGCAGACCGGCTACACGTGGTTTCTGCATGACGAGATCGCCCGCAATACCACCAACGATGTCTGCCAGGAGATTTACGACCTTTGCATCATCGATGGCCCAAAGAACTGGACCATCGACGGCGCCGCTTTCTTCTTCGCGGACAAGCTCCTGAAGCGCGACGGCTGGATCATCTTCGACGACTACTACTGGACCTATGCCAAGGCGGACGGCAGGCGCGAGGCCACCGACGGCATCACTCACCGCTCGCTCTCGCAAGCGGAGCGGGAGACGCCGCACATCCGCGAGGTATTCGAGCTGCTGGTGAAGCAGCACCCGCACTACGGCAACTTCCTCCGTATCGACTCGGGCGACTGGGCGCTGGCCCAGAAGACCGCCAGCCCGACCAAGACGTACGAGATTCGATACCGAACCAAGCGGAGTCTGCTCGATCGGTTGCGCGGCCGCTAGCAAGTGCGAGCGCAAAGCCTTGTGACTACTTTGCTATCACCACATCGGCAGCGATTGCGACTCCGATTTTTTCACCACCGGCTTTCAGAGCCTTGATCACGTCGTCGTGTCCGCCATGAGTTCGTCCTTGCTCCTCCAGTGAACGGATGGGTCGCCCGGCAGATTATTTCCCCGACCCGTCCAGAGAGGTGAGTTGTACGTGAGCACCTTTCGCCAGAGCACTCGCTCGGTTCTTGTGTCGACCACGCGATAGATGACACTGATGAATGGGTGATAATCCTGTCCGATGCTGCTCGCCGATGTCCCCCCACGCTGAAATCAAAACGTCCACTACCGTTCCGGCCTTAGGAGTGCGTTCTCCGTGCTCTCACGACCGATGCTGTTGAGTGGCATCCCGAACACAGGAATCATGTCTCTGGGATCGAAAGCCACCATGACATGTGGCTCAATCGAAACGATAGCCGTGGGCACCAGAATGACGGACTCTCGTGACACTGGCTGTGGCACCTGCGACACGCAGCCCGACAAACACACGTTGCAGATTGCGATGATCGAAAGCACCAGCAACAGCTTCTAGCCGGTGTCGTTCGCCTTGAAATCAGCCGGCGAATCTCCGTCGTCCAACTCAATCAAGCTCTGGCCAAAGCCAACCCCTGCATAGAAGCCCTTCAGATCTGCTGTGTCGGCGGACGCGATGGAGCTGAACAGCAACAGACATGCTGCAATCTTCAACCGCATGGAAACCTCCCTCTCGATTGTTACTTGTTGTCAGACGCGAACCTAAGCTTGAGCATTTGCCTCAGCGTGCTGCCGTCTTCGCTGGCACGATTGGCAGCACTTTTTCCTGAAGCTCGCTCAGGCATTGATTCGCTGATCGTGCGAGTTCCTGCTTGAGACGGTTCGGTTTATCGGCGAGCAACTGGTCGCGGCTCGGCGCTGGTAAGGAGCGGAAAGGGGACAGATTGAATCTGTCCCCTTTGCACCTTTGCCATACCGCATCGAAAGCGGCACCGAAGTCACGCATCAGTGGGTGACCTGTGTGTGTCTTAGGACTTCTTCGTCTTCGACTTCGACTTCTTGTCACTGCCTTTGCCCGACTGATCTTCTTGTCCGGTGAGCGCGGCAGCAATACCTTCAGCGAAGGCACCTTCCACGTCTTCGATGCCTGTCGCTGCGCCGTAGATACCTCCCCAGGCGAACGTCTTGGCGATGTCGAAGTCGGTCAGCAGCTTATCCGTTGCGGCATCGAGGACTCGTATGCGGGCATCGACATGGATTTGACCCAACCCCGCCAACATCGCTCGCGCAAACGCGTTGCCCTTTTCGTACTTCGTCATTTGCACGTCGATCTTCAGGTCGCGCGCGTCAGAGGCGGGATTGGCAGTCTGTTTGGCGGCCAGCTTCGCTTGAATCTGCTCAAGGACTCGTTGCCGCTCAGAGGGAAGCATTTCCACTCCCTTGGCCGCCGAGACCTCTACCCGAACCGTGTCGCTCGCGCGGACGCGGTGTTCGACAGTGAGAGGTTCGTTGAATTTCGCACTCGGAGGCGACGATGCACACGCCCCCAGAGCCAAAACAACCGTCGCAAGCGCCATTGATCGAATCCGGTTCGACATTGTTATCTCCCGCTGTAGTTTTGCTGTTCTTAATTAGGCGCCTCCAGCGTTTCGATCCGTCGAGCCAAGCAGCAGAGCCAAGTTCTTATGTGCTCGTTATCGTCGTGCCGAGGCACACGTACTTCACCTGGCGATCGGGCCCAAGTCAAGGCGTGCGGATTGTTGCCGGTGTTTCCGATTGGGACCACAGGGGACAGATTAGGACAGAGAGATATATTGTTGCTGCAGAAACGAAGCGTATGCTGGTCGGAGGAGTTGTTTGGCAGCGCGACCGTCGCAGATCCTGTGACTGGGGCGCGCAGCCACGCCGATTGACCGCTTACCGCTTCACCGGTACAAAACGCCTACGGATGCGGAACAACGATCAACAGCGCATCTACACGGGAATTTGACCGAATACACAACGATCGCGGGCATTTGCCCCGACGCGGTATTGAGAACACGGCGGGTATATGTCGACACGGATGCAAGTCGCGGGGCAGTCGTCATGGTTATCAACCGATTCGCTCGCGCTGTACGACCTGGCGGCGCCTGCACCTTTCCCGCAGCTGCAGATGCTGGGTGTGCTTCCGGACAACGTTGCCGCGGGTAATAGTCGACTTCTCATGCGGCCGGACGATGGCGCGGTTTTCGTCTTCGGACGACTGCTCGACAACAGCGGCAACACGACTGGTTGCAAAATGTATGTGCGCAATCTCCCTTGAGTCCGGGAGGTCCTGACTCTTTCATCTCGTAGATGGCGGCTCTGCAAGCAGCGCTGCGAGTTCCGCACGATCGGCAGCGCGTCCGGCCGCGTAGTCGTCCGCTTCGTAAGCCGTGTGCGCTTCGGGATAGGCCGAGAGGCGCCAGTGCAGCGCACGTTCGTGAAGGGCCGTGACGCACTCCGCGCGTGATTCCCGTGCGCCGCTCTGGACCGCTTCTCGCAGCATGGCGGTGTACATCGCCCCGAGCATGACTGCCGATTGGATCTCCCGATCGACTGCGAGCACAGCCGCCTCCGCCGCGTCGAAGCGACCGGCGCGAACCGCCGGTAACGCGCCCTGCGCAGCGGCTGCCAAACGTCGTCGCAGCGCGTCCAGGTGTGCGGTGCCGGTGTGCAGGTCGATGCCGAAACAGAAACGTTCGCAGGCCGCCGGCGCAGCGGGCATCGGTTCCGGTGACACGTTGCTGCCTGTCACCGTGCTCTGTCGCGATGGGTTGTCCGGCATGTTCGATGTCTTCGGCACCGGCGCCTCCGGCAGCGCAATGCGCTCCCCTTCCACCAGCGTGCCCTGCTGCCACGCGCGCTCGATCTCGGGCAACTCTTCGAAAAACGCGCCGAGCGCCGTGATCGCGCGCTCGTCCACGACCGCCACGCGCACGGTGGTCGCGTAGTAATAGAGTGTCATCGACTGCGTCTGCCACTGCGCGAGCGTGCGCTCGATACGCCGC
>CBJNAT010000461.1:0-3600 GCA_966434585.1 uncultured Gammaproteobacteria bacterium
AAGGGCGCGACTTTCTCTCTCCGCTCGCCACCTTCGGCGGCGGGCACATCCATGGGCCTGGGTGGTAGCGTGGCCGTGTATCCTAAACTTGTTTCGACAGCTGCTTGAGCCCTGTCAGAAAGTATTCCGAGTGCCGTGCGATCGCTTCGTAGACGGATGCGGGGAAGCGCTTGGGAAGTTTCTTTTCTAGCGATGCGATCGCACCAGGCGCTCGCTCCAGTTCGATCATCCGTTCCCACGGCCCTTCCACACCGGTCGATCGTGCAAGCTCATACGAATGACGCGGTTGCATCGAACTCAAACGGTAGTGCGCGTTCTTGCCCTGCAAAGCCATTGCGAGCGGAAACCTTCTCATACTGACGGCGTCTCGGTCCCTTGCCGATCAACGGCCACGTAAGCAGTACGTCGTAGAGGGGCGTTAGGTGGTAGCGCCCGCCGACGCTGTGTCGAATAGAGAAGTTCTCTGCGTGACCATCGGGTGCGGCGAGCAGCCAGAACATCAACTGCGTGAGCACGAAGTGAGAGCAGTCGGCAGCGGGCCGCTCACCGGCTGACAATAGTCGCAGTCCATTGGCAATAGATGGCCCACCATCCTGCTCGTACTTCTTCTCGAGCGGTACGCCGAGCGCCTGACAGAAATCCTCCTGAGGTAAACGCACCAGGTACACGCCTTGGGTCGGAGCGAAGCCTCGCTTGTTCACTACTGCCGGCTCAGCGCCCAGCCAGCGACGGTCGAAGCGCTCGACGACCAAAACGGTCAGGTCCTCGAATCTTTCGATGCTGGTCTTTGAGACGTTGAGACCCATCGCCTTCAGGAACTGAGCGCACAACCACTCATTCTCAGCAAGGAATAATATCCAGGTATTCCTGAAGAGGACTCACGCTGAGCTCCACCCGGCGGCCTCCGCTTCGCTTCGCGCTTCGGTCGTTACGTACCCCTTTCCCGCATCACCGTCGGAACTCCTTCGCATAGCGAGTCGTTGGCACACCAGCGCTGGCCCCGCCGGCTGCTGCTCGCTGCGTACAACTCCAACAGCACGGGAGACGACATGCGTTCAGCCGCACTCTATGGATCATTGAAGATCGTCGGCTACGTCGTGCTCGCGGCCATGCTCGCGTCGATTCTCTATGCGGCGTACATCTCGCTGACGCATTGGAGCGGAATCGGCGTGTGAAGCCGCCAAATATCGACAGCCACAGGGACCGCCTCGATGAACAAACGACAGGCGCGTGCTTTTGCGATTGGCTCGACCGCGTTGGCTTCCCTCGCGTTCTTGGGGCTCACGATTCACAGCCACACGCAGTTCGACGAGCTGACGAATGCGAAGAACATCACGCCTGCGGTGAGCGCCGGCATGGACGTCTGGCACGAGAACAACTGCATCAACTGCCACACGCTGTTCGGTGAAGGCGCGTACTACGCACCGGACCTCACGAAGATTACGCAACTGCGCGGTGAGCAGTACCTACAGGCTTACATGCGCGACCCGTCACGCTTCTACGACGAACAGCGTCATCGACGATTGATGCCGAAGCAGGACTTGAGCGAAGCCGACATCTCCAACCTGATTGCGTTCCTCGATTGGGTCAGCAAGGTCGACAATCAGGGCTGGCCGCCACGACCTATCTTGGTCAGTGGCAGCACGTTGCCCGGGATGGACTCGTTGGCTCAGCAGCAAGGCCAAGCTGCCGGCACAGGTTCAATGGGTCTGCCGCCCGGCGCTCGTCCGGTAAGCGGAGCGGAAGATCCGATCGCGCTTGGACAGGCGGCGTTTCGCAGCGTCGCGCCTGCGTGCAGCGCATGTCACTCCATTGCACCTGGCGTGAATCTCGCTGGACCGACGCTCGCCGGCGTTGGTTCGCGTGCCGAGCAGTGGGTGAAGTCGCCCGACTACAAGGGCTCGGAAAAGGATTCGAGCGGCTATCTGCGTGAGTCGATCATCAATCCGAACGCGCACATCGTGCCCGGCGCCATGTACTCGGCCAACGGGCAATCGTTCATGCCGAACACGTACGCCAAGGACCTGCCGCCGGAGCAGATCGACCACATCGTTGCCTATCTGAATAGTCTGCGCTGACGCTCTGTCCGACGAATCGGAGAATCAACGATGCGCTACCGCTCGCAGGAAGTCGCTTACTGGTACTTCGCCGTTGCAATGGTGCTGTTCGGGCTGCAACTCGTGTTCGGGTTGTTGTCGGCCGCGAAGTATCTCGGGCCCGATCCGCTCATCAATGTGCTGCCGTTCGATGTCACGAAAGTGATTCACACCAATTTGCTGATCGTGTGGGTGCTCACCGGCTTCATGGGTGCAACCTACTGGATGGTGCCGGATGAATCGCGAACCGAGCTGCACAGCACGAAGCTCGCCTACATGCAGCTCGGGTTGTGGGTCGTCATGGGCGTCACGGCCGTTATCGGCTATCTGTTTCGCTATGGCACAGGCAACAAACTGCTCGAGCAGCCACTGCCGCACAAGATCGTGATCGTCATCGTCATGCTCATGTTCCTCTACAACGTGGGCATGACGATCAAGAAGTCCGGCCGTTTCACGACCACCGAAGGCGTGCTGCTGCTCGGCGTCGCCGGTGCGTCCGTGTTGTATCTGCCTGCGCTGCTCCACTACGAGAACTACACGGTGTCGATCTTCTATCGATGGTGGACCATTCATCTGTGGGTCGAAGGTGTGTGGGAGATGATCCAAGGCGGCTTTCTGGCGTACTTGCTGATTCGTCTCTCCGGCGCAGATCGCGAAGTGATGGAAAAGTGGCTGTACGTCATCGTCGGGCTCGTGTTCATCGCGGGCATCCTTGGCACTGCGCATCACTACTATTGGGTCGGCGTGCCGCCATATTGGCTGCCGATCGGCGGCATCTTCAGCGCACTCGAACCGGTGGCGCTCGTGGGTATGGCGATCTATGCCTACACCGCGATGCGCCGCTCGGGCCTGCAACATCCCAACACGCTTGCGCTGCACTGGACGCTGGGTAGCGCCGTGTTCACGTTGTTTGGCGCCGGTCTACTTGGCCTCGCGCACACGTGGCCTGCGGTGAACAAATGGACGCACGGCACGCTGATCACGGCGATGCATGGTCATGCTGCTTTCTACGGCGCCTACGCGATGATCGTGCTCGCCATGATCACGTACGCGCTGCCTTCGATCACCCATGACCGTCCCGAGCGCGGTTCAGCCGCGGGTTACTGGTCCTTCTGGCTGCAGCTTGCCGGCATGCTGGGTATGACGTTGTCCTTTGCGACCGCTGGCATCGGCCAGGTGTATCTCGAGCGTATCCTCGGCCTGGGGTATCTCGACACGCAGCTCAAGATCCAGGTGCACTTCTTGATGCTGATTGCGACCGCATCGCTCTTCACGGTCGGCGTTGTGCTCTTCATCTGGGATTTCTTCCGCCGCGCTCCACGCTTCGAAGTCACCATGCAGCCGGATCGAGATCTCAGGATGGATCCGCCGGCATCCATTCCGGTCCATAGGGCGCGGCCTTGATGACCAGCTTCGGCTGGTGCTCGGGAAACAGGGAGCCGTCGAGGAAATTCATGGCGTTTCCTTGTCGATCAGTGAACGGTCGGATGAGGCATGGGCGCGG